>JAAZLB010000252.1 GCA_012799535.1 Bacillota bacterium
GCTAGAACCAAGATGCGTCTCTTTGGTTCTGCTGGTAAGGCATAAAAAGATCTTAAAAGGGGAAGGTCACTCCTTCCCCTTTTGCTAAGGTGGTGGCTGTTTGAATATTGCAGAGCTTGAATCGAAAACTGCTCATGAGTTACAGGATTTAGCCCGCGGCTTGGGAATTTCCGGTTTTACGCGGCTACGTAAGAAGGATTTAATTATTGAGATTTTGAAACATGAGACCACTAAAGAGAATCTTCTGTTCATTAGCGGTATCTTAGAAATCACTAGTGAAGGCTATGGTTTTCTCCGGGTAGATAATTATACACCAGGACCAGATGATGTCTATGTCTCTCCTTCGCAGATCCGTCGTTTTTCTATGCGGACTGGGGATGAGATTTTGGGGCAAGTGCGTCCGCCAAAGGATGGGGAGCGCTATTTTGCTTTATTGCGAGTTTTAGCCATCAACCTGTCGGATCCGGATTTAGCCTCGAAGCGACCTTGTTTTGACGATTTGACCCCCATTTACCCCAATCAACGTCTACATCTAGAGACTACTCCACTGAATTATTCCATGCGTTTGATGGACATATTATCTCCATTAGGTTTTGGTCAGCGCGGTTTAATTGTTTCTCCACCGAAGGCGGGAAAGACCACAATTTTAAAGATGTTAGCGAATGCTATTGCAGAAAACCATCCTGATATGGAGATTATTGTGTTACTTATTGATGAACGTCCAGAAGAAGTCACTGACATGGAACGTTCCGTGAATGGGGAAGTAATCAGTTCTACCTTCGATTTGCCTCCAGAAAACCACGTGCGGGTAGCGGATATTGTTTTAGCGAGGGCAAAAAGCCTAGTTGAATCAGGTAAAGATGTGGTCATTTTACTAGATAGTATTACCCGCCTAGCTCGGGCCCACAATCTAATTGTTCCCCCTAGCGGGCGAACCCTATCAGGTGGTGTGGATCCAGCTGCCTTACATAGACCGAAACGCTTTTTTGGAGCTGCTCGTAAGTTGGAAGAGCAAGGCAGTCTAACAATCTTGGCCACCGCTTTAGTGGATACAGGCAGTCGGATGGATGATGTGATCTACGAAGAGTTTAAGGGTACCGGTAATATGGAGCTTCACCTAGATCGAAAACTTGCGGAACGGCGAATTTTCCCTGCTATTGATATTTATCGTTCAGGCACTAGGCGGGAAGAACTTTTGTTGAGTAAAGAAGAACTAGACGCTACTTGGGTTCTACGGAAAGCAATGGGTTCTTTAGGTCCTGCAGAAACTCTAGATTTATTATTAGATCGAATGACCCATACTAGAAGTAATCAGGAACTTTTAGAGCTAGTTACTAATTCAACTTTTGCGGATAATGTAAGAAACAAGTAAAAGGATTTTCTAATTCGGCGTCGAAGATTTCAAAGTGAGTTATTGCCAGTCGAGGGAGGATTTAGTATGTGGAGGCGTGTGATCCGCAGCCGGGGGTTTATTTTACTAATTTTTATGATTATCTTTAGCTTCGGGATCCTAGGTCAAGTGGACACCAGGATGCATATTGGGGGAAGCGACTGGGATCTAGACAGCTTGATCTACATTAATATTGACGATTTTATTGTGGATGAAACAACTGTCACAAACACAGTTTCTCTCGACGGAATTATGAGTGCCCAACCTCAACCTGAACTACCCGTAGAAGTGGGAGCGGATCTGGATGTTCAGGTGGGGGTTAAGCAACCGGTAGCTACATCAGCACCGATACAAGAAGCCAATAGTAAAGAGGAGGTTGTACCACCTGTAGCAGAACCTCCTAAGGTTGAAGAAAAGAAGGAAGAAAGACCAACAATTTTTGTCCACAAAGTGCATCCAGGAGAAACTTTGTGGGATATAGCTAATGCTTACGGAATTACGGTTGATACTATTTTATCTGCCAATGATCTAAGAGATCCTAACCGGATTTCTATTGGGCAAGAATTACAGATTCTTTCTGTGAAAGGTGTTCTCCATAGTGTGGCCACAGGGGAAAGCCTCTGGGAGATCGCAGAACGTTATAAAATCTCCATGGATGAAATCGCCCAAGCGAATTCCATTTCAGATCCTAGTAGGTTACAACCGAACACAAAAATTGTAATTCCTGGTGCCACCCGCTTAATGCCCCGGGATGTCTTGATTGTGAATGGTCAATTGCAAAAGGCCTTTGATTGGCCTACGAGGGGAAGAATCTCTTCGCCTTTTGGACCGCGCTGGGGTAAGATGCATAATGGCTTAGACATTGCGGTGCCAACAGGGACTCCTATTAAAGCAGCGGCTGATGGTCGGGTAACCTTTGCTGGTTGGAATGGTGGCTATGGCATTTTAGTCATTGTTGACCACGGTAATGGTGTGGAGACTCGTTACGCCCACAATTCACGGGTAAATGTGAAAGTGGGGCAAAAGGTAGAACGGGGACAAATTGTTTCTTATAGTGGAAATACTGGTGTTTCCACCGGTCCTCACCTCCACTTTGAGATTCGTTACCGTAATAACCCTGTGAACCCTCAAACTTATTTGAAATAACTAGGTTCTAATTTATTGCCAGAGTGACCAGACTGTGTTATAATATTTTTTGGTTTTAGCCAGCAACGATAGTGAGGTGAATGCGAACATGAAAGCTGATATCCATCCAGAATATGGGAAGAGTGTTGTGACCTGTTCCTGTGGCGAAACATTTGAAACTGGATCCACAAAGAAAGAGATCAAGGTGGAAGTGTGTTCCAAATGTCACCCCTTCTACACTGGTCAAAGACAAACCTTGAGTAACACCGGTGGGCGTGTAGAACGTTTCTTAACCAGGTACAACATGAAAGATAAAAACTAAGTTAAACACAAAGAGCAGGGGAAGCCCTGCTTTTTTTGTTGGAAGGAGGAGCGCAATGGGGGTCTTTTTAGCACCCATGGCGGGGGTAACGGATCTACCTTTTAGAATCTTGGCAAGGGAGTATGGAGCGGACTTGGGAGTAAGTGAAATGGTTTCTGCTCAAGCCTTGGTCTATGATAACCAAAGAACTTTTCGCATGATTACAATTGATCCTAGGGAGAGGCCTGTGGCTATTCAACTCTTTGGTCATGATCCTCAAGTAATGGCCCAGGCGGCCAAAATTGTCTGGGAAACGGTGGCTCCTGAAATGATCGATTTGAATTTTGGCTGTCCTACCCCGAAGATTGTCAAAAATGGGGATGGTTCGGCCTTAATGAAAGACCCTCCCTTATTAGCGGCTATAGCTGCTGCAGTTGTGGAGGCAGTACCCATTCCTGTAACTGCCAAGATTCGTTTGGGTTGGGATCAGGAGAGTGTTAACTGTGTGGAAGTTTGTCAACGCCTTGAAGAAACTGGAGTGCATTGGATCACGGTACATGGACGGACGAGAGAGCAATTCTATGGGGGTAAGGCAGACTGGAGTTGGATTGCTCGAATTAAAGAAGCTACAAGCATTCCTATTGTAGGTAATGGAGATGTTTTTTCTAGGGAGGATGCCCAGAATTTGATTACTCAAACCAACTGTGACCATATTGCTATAGGTCGTGGTGCCCAAGGGAACCCCTGGATTTTTGCACAAATTAAAGCCTGGCTAGAAGAGGGGCGAATCATTGCCGAACCTACAGTAGAAGAGCGAATTGCTCTAGCCCTGCGCCATTTGCAGATGAAAGTAGAGTATTCTGGAGAATACATCGGTATTAGGGAAATGCGTCCCCATCTGGCTTGGTATCTTAAGGGTATCCCCTATTCCGCCGAGACTAGGCGCCTCATTAATACTACTACTACACTTGCAGATATGGAAAGACTCCTAAAAGAATTGTTGTAGATAGAATCCTGACATGATATAATCATTGTGTACACATTGTGCACATCGTAGGAAAAGGGGTGTGGAAGTGGCTGGGTTTTTTCGGATCGGTGACAAACTACTCAACCGGAATAAACTAGACCGTACCATTGACCGCATTTTCGATTTACGGGTGTCTGGGATTTCCCAACAAGAGGTGGCCCAACGGGTTGGTTGCGACCGTTCGTTTGTTTCCCGTCTTGAAAGTCTAGCTGAAGTACGTAAGGGCGGTAGTCTAGCCGTTATTGGCTTTCCCCTAGTTAATACAGAGGAAATTGAGAAGCTCTGTTCGGAATTGGGGGTAGAGTATACCCTGCTCATGAATGATGAGGAGCGTTGGAGGGTCATTCAATCCTTTGATGGAGAAAATCTGCTAAATTGGCTCATGAAGATCATGGTGGATATGAGTGATTATGATTATGTGATTATGATCGGTTCTGATATGAGAATTCGTCTAGCTGAAGCAATTCTCGGTGAGAAGGTTTTTGGGATCATGATAGGCGAATCGCCCATTCAAGAAGACCACTATTTAAGCCCTGACAAACTACGGAAACTCATCACTTCGATCAAAGGGGATTAGACCATGAGGCGGATAGTAAGTGTAAGTATCGGCTCTTCCCAAAGGGATAGTCAAGCGATCATCAACGTCTGCGGTGAGGACTTTTCTATAGAACGAATCGGAACAGATGGTGACATTCAAAAGGCTATTGCCCTCCTTCAAGAGTTAGATGGTAAGGTGGCTGCTTTTGGTATGGGCGGAATTGACCTTTATTTATGGGGTGGGAATCGGCGTTTCATCTTAAGGGAAGCGAAAAAGATTGCCCGAGCGCCAAAAATTACACCTATTGTTGATGGCTCCGGTTTGAAGAATACTTTAGAACGTAGGGCCATTCAGTCTTTGGCTGAAAAAAACCCAGAGATGTTCCAAGGCAAACGGGTTCTTTTAACCTGTGCAGTGGATCGCTTCGGTATGGCCCAGGCTTTACAAGAAACTGAGAGCGAAGTTCTTTACGGGGATTTCATGTTCATCCTTGGTTTGCCACTACCAATTTATAAGCTGAAGGCTTTGGAAAGTGCAGTGGCGATCTTTGCCCCCATGGTAGTCCAATTACCCTTCAAATGGCTTTATCCCATTGGTGCCAAACAAGAAGAGTCTCCTAATAAATATAAGTTTGCCCAGTACTACCAATGGGCTGATATTATCGCAGGAGACTACCACATGATTCGTAAGTATATGCCCGATGACCTAACGGGTAAAACTTTGATTACAAACACAATCACACCAGCCGATTTGGAGTTTTTAGCAGAGAGGCATATTCAGGAATTAATCACCACTACACCGAGCATAGATGGACGTTCTTTCGGTACTAATGTTATGGAAGGTTTACTTGTGGCCCTTTTAGATAAGCCCTTAGCTGAAATTACTCCAGATGACTATAATCGGATGTTGGATAAAATTGGTTTTACACCTCGGCGGGAGCTAATCGGTGTATAAGCCAGGTTGAACCCACGAATATGGCAAAAAGGGGCTCGTCAGAGGTGGTTCCACGTCTTGACATCCCTTTTTTTGTTACTTATAATAGATGAAGCATTGAGAAGGATCAGTATAAGTTGATAAGATCACTCACCCTTGGATTGAAATGCTAGCATTACCTACAAAGGA
>JAAZLB010000253.1 GCA_012799535.1 Bacillota bacterium
CCAATTTACCCTGGGCAGTAAAATTTCCTGACACACCTGTACCGGTCCATCCCAGTCAACTCTATGAAGTTATTGCATCCATCATAATTTTACCCTTTTCTTGGAACTGGGCAAAAAATCCTCGCTATCCAGGCTATGCTTTTTTGAGAACACTTTTTGCCCACTCTGTTGTCCGGTTTTTCTTAGATTTTATCCGCCAGCATAGCAAACTTTATGGTCCCTTCGTTTTGAGCCAAATCATCGCTTTAGGAATTTGCCTAATTACCCTCCCGGCCATTATTATTTTAGATCGGCGTTATGAGGCTAAGTAGTTCGGCTGATAAAAAGGGAGCATAAGGACTTAGTAAGTTGGCAACTACATGTAATTCATCTACGCTTAAGGAGTCTTTCTCCCGCAAAAACCCCATGATCGCTGCTAATGCAGTGTGGGGTTTTTTCTGTTGCAATCGCTGGGCTACACGAAATTGCAGCAATGCTAAGGCTTCCCCTTCCCCTGAGTTTTGACCTGTTAAGCGATTCTGTCCCAATTCCCAGATCTTTTGTATAAACCGGTAAGCACCTGCCAAGCTATGCCAACTAAGAGTATAGTCTCTAGTAGGAGGTCCTTGAAACAGAAAAAAGAGCCGGAGAGCATCGAGACCAAAGTCAGGTAAGAACTCTGCTACTGACGTACTGTCTAAAAAACGCCCACAGAATATACTCTCTGTGCACACAATACTTGGTGTCAAATTAGTAAAATCTCTTGGGAAAATCCCAAGATCGTAAGGGGTTCCCTCAGGGGAAAAGGGGGCTACCTGTATCCCAAAGCTCAAAGCCTGGTTCAATCGCTCCTCCCCCGCTCCTATCCACTGGATATGGGGTTTTACACCACTTGCACATACTCCAAAAAAATCTGTTAGCATTAATAGTCTTAGATTTTCCAGGCCAAGCGAAGGGTTTTCTTGAGGTATATAAACTGTACAAGCCATAAACTCTTGTTCTAACTGGGGAACTTGGGCCCAATTTGCTAACCACTTTTTTTCTAAAACATGGTGATTATAACGGGACATACTTCATCCTCACTTCATTTCAAGGGAAATTCTAAACGCCCCTCATTTAAGCTAAAACCTTCTCGAGAAGCAAAGTACCAAGTTGGAACGGCACCTATGAATACCTCTTCGATAATTGGCACTTGGGTTGAAACTAAAATCTCTTCTGACATTAGGGGAACTGCAACTCGCATAGTCACTTGAATATCCAAAAGGAGTCGATGCCAGGTTTGGTTAATCCCGGCACTTTCAAAGCTAGCCACAGGTGTAGTAGTCAATCCACCTACAGGAATCATGCGCACTGGAATACCTGGTCCCCAAGAAGCTAAAAAGTCAAAGCCCACAAGTTGGCCTAAAGGAATCGGAAAGACTTCTTCTCCCATATTGTTGAGGGTCTGCAGTATTTTATGAGTCGCTTGACTACTAACCCGATTAACCTCACCCATATCATACTGAACACCCTGGAGGTTTCCAATCCCATCTCTGATTAGATAAGCCATTGTAGTACCACTTAGACTAACCGCCATCATCTCCTCCACCGCCACATTAATCGCTCTAGTGGCTATGGATATGGCCCTAGTCTGGGCCCAGGTATGAAGAACAGGTGCCAAACGTCTTTCCACAACCATGAGAGAAAGAACAGAGAACAACATTAATACGAACAGTCCTAGTCCTAAATAAGTACGCCAAGTTGGCCCTTTGTTCCATTGCCAGTGTATCATGGAAGATTCCTCCTCTCAAGTGATGTTTCAAACCATCAGGAAGACCCCAGTTCAATAAGACTATTTCACGAATTCTATGTTATAATAGAAAATGAATTATCCCCGGGGGTGTCGTTGTGGCAAAAACAAAGCAAAAGAAAAGAACTGTGTGGATTTATGTTTTAGTTATTCTAGGTTCTACCATCCTAGGTGTGTCTGTGGGTATTTTTTCCGCCTACTTAAAAAGTGCCCCTAGCTTAGATCAAGTCAATATCCATCAGAACTTCTCTACCTACATCTATGATATCAACGGGAAATTAATCACGGATCTTTATCGAGAAAACCGAATACCCGTGGACATAACGGAACTTCCAGACCATGTTAAAAACGCGGTTGTAGCTGTGGAAGACGATCAATTTTACAACCATCACGGAATCAACTTTATAGCCTTTGGTAGGGCTATTTTAGTTAATCTAAAGAATTGGTCCTTCACTCAAGGTGGAGGTACAATTACTATGCAATTGGCCCGCAATGTGTTTTTGACCCAGGAAAAAACCATTATGCGGAAATTGGAAGAGTTTTTATGGGCGGTACAGATTGAACGAAAATATTCTAAAGAGGAGATCCTAGAAGCGTATCTTAACGAAGCCTACCTTAACCACGGTGCTTACGGTATTGAAGCAGGCGCCCGCACCTTCTTTGGCAAAGCAGCTAAGGATCTTACTGTAAGTGAAGCAGCCTTGATCGCAGGGGTAATCCGCTGGCCTACTCGGTACTCTCCATTTGTAAACCCTGATATAGCTGTGGATCGACGGAACTTCGTGCTTAGTCGTATGGTGGATACTGGTTATCTAACTGCAGAAGAGGCAGCAATTGCCAAGGCGGAGCCCCTTAACTTAGCTGAGCGAAGAGAACGGGTAGTGGAGGCTCGCTATTTCGTTGATCACGTTATTCAACAATTGACCGAGACCTATGGTGAAGCCACAGTCTTTGGAGGAGGCCTGCGAGTTTATACTACCCTAGATCTGGATATGCAAAGGGCGGCAGAAAAAGCCCTATTACAAGGTTTACCCGTGAACAAAAATCACAACGGATCCCTCACTCAGCCCCAAGGTGCTATCTTAGCTCTAGAACCCCAAACAGGCGAGATTAGAGTAATGGTTGGTGGGCGTGGCGAGGATCGTTTCAACCGTAGTGTGCAAGCCTTACGCTCACCTGGCTCTGCCATTAAGATATTTCCATACACCGCAGCCATTGACAAGGGAATTACCGCAGCACACATCTACATGGATGAGCCAACAGATTTCGTGCTGCCCGATGGGCAAGTTTGGAGCCCCCAAAATTATTATGAAACCTTCGCAGGTGAGGTTACGGTACGAGAAGCAATCGAAGACTCTTTAAACGTCGTGGCCGCACAAGTTGTGCAACAAATCGGTCCTAAGACTGTAATTGAATACGGTAAAAAAATGGGGATCACCACCTTTGTAGAACAAGGACGGGTAAACGACATGGCCCTCGCTCCCCTAGCTTTAGGAGGAATGACTAAAGGTGTCTCTCCCCTAGAATTAGCTAGTGCCTACGCTGTTTTAGCCAATCAAGGGATCAAAACCAAGCCCGTCTCCATCTTAAAGGTGACAGATGCAAATGGGACAATTCTAGAACAGCATCAAACTGTGCAAGAGGTAGTCTTAAGTGAGCAAACAAGCTATCTGATGACAGATCTCTTGCGGGGTGTGATTGAGCGAGGTACAGGTAAGAACGCCAATATTGGTCGGCCTGCAGCTGGTAAAACTGGAACCCACTCCGATTACCAAGATGCATGGTTTGTAGGATATACCCCCGATTTAGTGAGTGTGGTGTGGTTTGGTGAAGATACGCCTAAGCGTATGGTTTATCAAGGTGTCCGCTATGGGTCGTGGAATGCAGCCACCATTTGGGGTAATTTCATGAGGGAAGCTCTAAAGAACACCCCTATTCGAGACTTTCCTAAACCAACTGGTCTCGTGGAAGGTATCTTGATTGATACGAAAACTGGGCTTTTGGTGAAGGACGATTGTAATATACCTGCCGATGAGACTCGTCGTGAAATCTTTATAAAGGGTACAGAACCAACTGAATACTCTCCCCGCTGTTCTAAGCCCTGGTGGCAAACATTGCCCTTTTTAAACTAAAGCGAAAAGCCGGCTATCCAATTTTTGGAAACCGGCTTTTTCTTAATTTGGCATATGGAGCTCAACTACTGTGACCCCGTGCCCTCCTTCGTTAGGTTCACCATAGCGAGCGCTTTGCACATTAGGATGGGTAATTAGATAATCCTGAATTGCTTCCCCTAAGGCACCAGTACCCTTACCATGGATAATCCGCACTCGAGCCAATGAAGATAAAAAAGCATCGTCTAGGTATTTGTCAACCATAGTGAGACCTTCTTCCACAGTCTTACCCCGCAGATCAATTTCACTGTGGATACTACGACTTTTCGATAAGCTTGCTCTAGTAAAACCGCCGGTCTTGCGAGTCACGGAAGTTTTGGGGGCATCCACCCGTTCTAAGTCTTCCACCTTAACAGTAACCTTCATGATCCCTGCCTGGACCTGTACATCACCGCTACTAGATGGGGGTTCAAGAACAAAGCCCGTTTGGCGCAAACTTTTAATCTGCACTGCTTCCCCTGGTTTCAAATTAGCGGGGCCGGCGGATTTTGGTTTTTCCTTTTTTGCCTGGCCGAGAGCTTCTCTTCGAGCAGAAATCTGCTCCCGGTAATTCTTCACGCTTTCCTCTAATTCTTCCCTACCTTGTCGCCTTACCTCACCTAAGATCCGATTTAGTTCATTTTGAGTCTCACTCAACATTTCCTGCGCCTCTTGGCGGGCTTCGTCTAATATTACAGATCGTTGTTCTTCTAAATCCCTCAGTAAGGCTTCATACTTAGCCTTAAGTTCAACATATTCCTTACGAAAACGTTCTCCACTTAGGCGATCCTGTTCTGCTTGACGACGGTTAGCTTCCATCTCCCCAATAATGTCTTCTACCTGCACATGTCCTGCAGATAACAGGGATTGGGCCTTATTGACTATGTCCTCTTGCAAACCAAGACGTCTAGAAATTGCGAAGGCATTACTTTTCCCAGGAATCCCAATGGATAAACGATAAGTGGGTCGCAAAGTTTTTAAATCAAATTCTACACTAGCATTTTCCACTCCCTCATGGGTGTAGGCATAACTTTTGAGATCTGAGTAGTGAGTGGTAGCGATAGTATGAATATGGCGAGCCCGCAAATACTCCAAAATAGCCGTAGCCAAGGCTGCCCCTTCTGTTGGATCAGTACCAGCCCCAAGCTCATCTAAAAGTACTAGGGAGTTTTCTTGCAACTCTTCTAAAATTCCCACAATAGTGGTCATGTGGGAAGAAAAGGTACTTAAACTTTGCTCAATACTTTGCTCATCCCCAATATCCGCGTAAATTCCTTGAAAGACCGCTAGTTCCGACCCAGGTGATGCTGGAATATGTAACCCTGCCTGGGCCATGACCGAGAAAAGACCCACAGTTTTTAAGGTTACAGTTTTTCCTCCAGTATTGGGACCGGTAATCACTAGAATATGAAAATCCTGGCCTAACCACACATCAATTGGCACCACTTTCCCTTTCAAAAGTGGGTGTCTAGCTTGTTTTATCTTTATCATACCTTGATCATTCATGATTGGTTCTACACCGTTGATCTCCCGACTGTAGCGAGCTCTAGCGAAGATAGTATCTAAAGTAGTAATCGTTTCTAAATTAGTAAGGAGCCCATCAGCTTCCTGGGAAACTAAGCCACTAAGCCTTTTTAAAATCCTTTGCACCTCTGCCTGCTCCTCTTGGGTGGTCACATTCAGATCATTATTCAACTCTACTGCAAAGGCAGGTTCCATAAAAAGGGTGGCGCCACTACCCGATTGATCATGGACAATCCCCTGGAATTTACTCCGGTATTCACTTTTCACAGGCACCACGTAGCGCCCATTTCTAATAGTCACTATTGGGTCTTGCAAGATTTTTTGCATGTCTGTTGAATGAATCAAATTATCCAAACGCTCCCGAATGCGATTGGCCAAGGTCCGCATTTTATTGCGAATCCT
Source organism: Bacillota bacterium (assembly GCA_012799535.1). Taxonomy (GTDB): domain Bacteria; phylum Bacillota; class Limnochordia; order Darwinibacteriales; family Darwinibacteriaceae; genus UBA4996. Next base: position 5,845 of record JAAZLB010000253.1, read on the forward strand.
ACCCAACTCTAGGGAGGCACTATCCTTCACATAACCATCATGATCAATGCAGCGTTCAATCTCCCGTCTTAATTCAGGAAAGCTTGCAAGGGAATCACCTAAATCTACTAGGGGACCCTCTTCTTCCTCAAAGTATCTTTGTAGTTGGGCAGAACAATATAATAGATCTCCAATAGGAAGTAGTTGGTCAGGCTCTAAAATGCCTCCTAAACGGGCCTTATTCACAACGCCCCGAATATCACTGGCACCCCCAAAAGGGGCCTCCCCATGCTTCCACAGTAATCGCACAGCCTCACTGGTTAGGGTGAGTTGGTGCACAACCTCCCCAAGCTCTGTACTTGGAGCAAGAGCCTCCACCACTTCTTTACTTAAGGAAAAACTGGCCTTAGCAGCAACTTGCTCCCGCACCTTAGGCCATTCTAAAACACGGAGACTTTTCTCGTTCATACAATCACCTCCAATACTTACAGAACCCCTCTGAAATAGTGTCCTTTGGTATATTCCTGTTCTGGAAAGTCTACTCCCTCACCTCGTAAGGCCCGACTGTACAGGGTAACCACTTCTTTGATCCACTGAGGATCCTTGGTGCGTCCTTCTATTCTTAGATAACTAATTCCACTTTGCTTTACCTGTCCAAGATGCTCCAAGAGGGATAGTTCCCGGGAGTTAAAGATGTGCATCTGACACCAACGATCAAAATAGATGGGAAAACTAAAACCCTTCTTATCCTTCAGTTCTAAAGGTGCATGAGTTTGGCACTGGAAACGACAGCCTTGATCCCGAAATACACAATGCTTTGTGACCATAGATTCTAAAGGACCATGGGCCACAATACTCACAGGTAAAGTAACATCGGCACAAATTTCCCTAATCTGACTTAAGCGCAATTCTAATGAAGCGGTTACTACACTTGCTCCTTGCCGTTCTAGAAATTCAACGGTGGCAGAGTTAAAAACATTAAAGGACCAGTCTGTATGGATGGGAATGCTTGGTGCGATCTCCCGGACAACTTCCCAACTACCCAGATTTCCTACTAATACCCCATCGTACCGATGGTTTCTTAGTACATTATCCAATTCTTCTAAAACTGGATTTTCTGTAATTCTTTCTAAATGGGCAAAAACTGGCACTCCAAAACCTTGCCCCAACTCCCAAGCCGCGGTTAATTCGCCTAACCAGTCAGACGGTACCCGTTTATAAACTTGACCAGAAAAATATATTAGCTGTGCACCTGCCTCTAAAGCCCCCTTGGCACCAGCTAGATCTGACACTGTAACTGCAATTTTAGGGACTTTTTCTTGAAAGTGGGAAACAGTGCCACCCCCCTGCTTTACCTGCACTTGGGGCAAAGTTCGTGCTTTATAAGGGGCAAGCCTCGCTTGTTCCCACAACTCCACTAATTCACGTCTAGTCTGATTTAACTCACTCACTGGTAAGTACAAATTAGGTTCTAAATCTACCATAAAGTCAGTGATGGCCAAGGGATCGTTACCTAGACGGAGGAGCTTATCCTGGAGAACCTCTTCTGTTAAACCCTGATTACGGGCTACTGTAGCCTCAACGTTACCCCTAGCTTCTGCATAGACCCTATCTTGATCCAAAAGTTGTAGGACTAAAGGTTCCCCAATCCTAGCCTTAACCCATAAGGAGGCAGAAACCTTGCGAAAGGCTCGATCCGATGTATAGCTTTCTACAGCACTACCGGTTCTTTCCTCCCTCAGAGGGGGGGAATAAGTAATTAGATTAGTATTTTCCGTTCCGTGTAAGTAAGCATTCGTGAAACCGCGATTAAATACTGTGGATAAATCCTCAGACCTGTACTTTTCTCCATCCAAAGCTGCCCGATAGGTCCTGACTACTACCCCAACATAATCTGGACTTTTCAGACGTCCTTCTATTTTCAAAGACTCTACTCCCGCGTCTCGCAGTGCATCTAGTTGATCAACTAGATTTAAGTCTTTGGGTGAAATAACGTATTCTCCTGGCAAATCAAGACCTGGAATAGTATACACTTGCCGACAGGGCTGGGCACATTGACCCCGATTACCGCTTCTGCCCCCAATGAGACTACTCATGAGACATTGACCAGAATAGCAAATACAAAGAGCTCCATGGACAAACACTTCTAGTTCTAGATTAGTATGCCTTTTAATCAGTTTAATTGCTTCCAAATCTAACTCTCGAGCTAGCACCACTCTAGTTAGACCGAGGTATTCTAAAGTTTCTAGATCACGATAATTGTGTAAGGTCATTTGGGTGCTTCCGTGAATCTCCAATTCAGGAATCTCTAGGCGGGCACGACTAGCCAAACCTAGATCTTGCACAATGACGCCATCCACGCCCCAGTGATAAAGTTGAGCCAAATACTTCACCGCTTCAGCCAACTCATCGTTGCGAAGTAGAGTATTGACTGTCACGTACACTTTTACCCCTCTAATGTGGCAGTAATCCAAAGCAGAACGCAACTCCTCGTTAGAAAAGTTGGTGGCTGAGGCCCTTGCACTATAGGCCTTGCCACCTAAATAAACTGCATCTGCCCCATTTTCCACCGCCGCACGGAGGGCGTCAAACGAACCGGCTGGTGCCAATAACTCCACAGAATTTCCTCCTTAAAACTGCTCCTGAAAATAATCATTAATGCCTGCTAAAAGCCCCCTAGCCACCTCCAAGCGATAAGTGGGTTTAGCTAAGAGTTTAGCCTCTTCAGGATTGCTCAAAAAGCCCACCTCAACTAAGGCAGCAGGCATTCTAGTATTCCGTAAAACGTATAAACTACCCTGGCGAATTCCTAGGTCCACCGTCTTTAACTGGCGAACCAAGGCCTTTTGTAAAGTCTCGGCCAGTCTCAAATCTTGAGTTTTATAAAAATACACAGAAGTCCCTTGCACATAACTATTCTCGTTCCAGTCGTTGTGCAAGGAAATATAGATTTCGCCCCGGCTACGATTGGCAGTTGCTACCCGTGCAGCTAGCTGACCATTTTGCTGCCCACTAAAGGCAGTACCTTGAGCAGGATTTAAATTGGCCTGTCTAGTCATTATTACCTCAGCGCCAGCCTTTTCAAGCATGCCTTTGAGCTCCCAGGCAATCGCCAGTACATTTTCTGCCTCAGTGGTGGGACCCACCCCTACTGTTCCAGGGTCATCGCCGCCATGACCAGGATCTAAGATGATTACTTTCCCTTGAAGATTTTTAGGACCAGTCAAAACGGGGCGATTTGTAGTTCCTCCCCAAGAAACATTCTGAGGTGCAGGCGATCCAGTCAAGCTGGAAAACAAGAATAAAATCAGCATTAACGCTGTAGCCCACACATTAGAGTATAAGGTCAAACCTCTTTCCACACCCGCTCCCCCCTACCCCCAATATTCCAGCGGTAAGGGAAGATACCTTTAGGCAAGTAAAGGCGCCCTGGCCAAAGACAGGTATAACACCCAAGAAAACCCCGCGGAAAGGGCGGGGTTCCGTGGCGGATAAAGCCAAGGGGGACGTTGCCAGTTAGCTGGCCAATATTGATCTATATAATCGTACACAAAGGGTAAAAGCACCCCAATTTGCTGCACCACTGTTGACTCATCTAAAATGAGATTGATAGTGGTTACATTGATAGCACTAAAGAAAATTAGGAGAATTAGTACCACCACTCCAACCTTGGCAACTCCAAAGGCAGCCCCACCAATATGGTCGAGAATAGCGAAAGCGGTAAAACTAATGGCCTTCGACCAAATATAGCCTAAAAAAGCGCCAAGAAGACTAATTCCCACGATTAGAACAACGAATGAGATGGTTTGGGCTTGCCAAGTACTTAAGGGATATTTTTCCATTAAAGTTTCTGAAAGTCCTTGGTAACTATGGTAAGCAATGACAATGGCCAAAATAGCCCCCACCAAACCGAATAGTTCACGGATGAGTCCTTTTTTAAATCCTTTGAGTAAACCTAGGGCCAAAAACACCAAGACCACAAGGTCAATCCATTTTCCAACCACGCCACCACTCCCCACTCAATTGGCTTCTTCAAGCAAAGCCAAGAGCTCCTTATACTCACCCTTGAGCTTCTCCAATTCATTCGCAAGATTAATAGCTACCAAAATAGCTATTTGGTGACGGGGAAGCATGGGATTACTCCTTTGGACTTCCTCTAAACGGAGGTCCACTAAAAGGGCTAATTCTTCAATGTACTCCTGAGAGGCTTGCCCCTTTATAATATGCTCCTCGCCAAAGATTTGCACACGTACCGAAGTAGTCTCCCGTGCAGAACTCATGCCCATCCCTCCTCATTCTCCAATTCTACTTAACCCACTCTTTTCCTTCTAGCGAATTTCGGCTCCGAAATCCTTCCGCAAGCCAGTGAGGCAACGATCCATAACCGAGTTAACCTCATCATCAGTTAAGGTTCGATCCCCTTGAAAACGGAAGGAGAAGGCTACACTTTTCTTACCCTCAGGAATGGGTTTCCCCTCATAAAGATCGAATACTGTTACCTTACGGAGTAATTCTCCACCTAAAACATAGAGCCTGGTGATCATCTCACCTACCGGCTGTCTTTGATCCACAATTACCGCCAAATCCCTCTCCATATGGGGATATTTCGGCAGATTTTCGAAAACTGGCACAACATTATACAGAGCCAAAATCTTCTCAAAATCAATCTCCGCCACATAAGCCCGTCCAGAAATGCGGAAATTGCGGGCTACTGCTGGATGAACTTCTCCATAATAGGCAATCTCTTCTCCATGGTAAAAAACAGCTCCTTGGCGACCAGGATGTAAGGAGGGATTCGAACCAACACCCCACTCAAGTTCGGAGGTTTTAGGTAAAACAAGCTCTAAAATCCCTTTTAAGTCGTAAAAATCATAATTTTCTTCCAC
>JAAZLB010000254.1 GCA_012799535.1 Bacillota bacterium
AAGGAGTCGTCATGACTAATTAAGAACAATTGATCAAAATCCCCAGTGGCAATTTGGATGGCCAAAGCTAGGCTTTCCCGGCGCTCCTGATCTAAATTAGTAGTAGGCTCGTCAAAAAAACCAATACTAATTGGTGATAATAACTGCATTAGAGCCAAACGAATAGCCAAAGCTGCTGTCATCTGTTCCCCACCAGAAAGTTGCCTAAAAACCCGGATCCGTTCTTTGCCCTGGTCAAAATCTACCAATTGCAGTTCGTATTGACTTCCCCATTCTAGCCGTACGTTTTCATTAGAGACCTGCCGGTAAATTTGAGTGGCAAGCCTAGAGAGGGAGTTGCGATATTGTTGAGCAATAGGATCAGCAGCCTCTTTGAGAACCTGGCGAAAGAGTCGGGCGAATTTTTCCGACGTCTGTGCCTCTGCCAATTCTTCTCCTTTTTGTCGCCATTCCTGTTCCCTTGTTCTTAGTTCTCTAAGGCGTGAGCCTAGATCTTTTTCTTGACGATCTAACTCCAATAAATCCCGCCTTAGTTCTAATTGGGCGGTTTTTTGTTCCTGCACCTTTATATCTAAGGCTTGATGAGTTTCTCTAGAATATTCAGTACGCAGTTGAGTTAGATCCTCCTTAGTCTTGGTTAACTGTCTCTGCCAGTTCTTGAGTTCCTCCTCTAGTGTCCTTAAGCGCACCTGTAAGGAGGACAGTTTTTCTGCCCCAAGTAAATTAGCTTGATACAGTTGATAACTGGTTTCGTGCTCTTCTAACTGTTTTTTGAGCTGTCTTTGTTCCACTTCAGGTTCACCTAAAATGGCAATCTTATGACTCAGATTAGCAATAGTGGCAGTGATTTCGTCCAATTGCCTCTGTTGCTCCTTGAAGCTAATCTGCTCTTTGTTTAGTTGGTCTTGTTTAAGATGAAGTTCTGCTAGTTTTCTTTCGGTGCGTTCTATTTCACCCTTAGCTACTGCCACTTGAGCAGCCAGTTGAGCCTGGAGTTGATTTATTTCCCCTAACCAAGCTTGTCCATAACTACGCCAATTATCGTGGATAGTGTTAAGCTGCCCTTCCCAACTAGCCAAAGCATTAAGCCAGAACCCGAACTCGTTAAGGTCTTCCTTTTTGGGTAAGCCAGGCACAGGATCTAATAGGGGTGGAGGTTTTGGTAAGTCCACTGTTCCAGCAAAACCCCATTGGGTTAGCTTGGTGGTAAGAAGTTCCTCTTGGAACTTGTAATCTTCCCCTAGGGCGTGGAACTTCCGGTTAATTTCTTCCAATTTAACCCAGGGAAGTCTGCTTAGGGCCCCTAAGGTTGCCTCAAAAATTCCATCATAGTTTTCTTGCTGTTGCCCCATGAAGACCACTTGGTTTTGCACATCCCGCACTTGGTCTCTTAAGGAAGTTCTTTCCTCTTGACATTGGACTGCTTGCGCAATTTCCGTCTTGAGATCTTGAAGATCTAATTCGAGCTTTTCCTTTTGTTCCTTAAAAAACTCATCTAAGCCATGTGCCACTCTCTCACTAGGACAGGCTTGATGAATAATTGGGCAAAGTCCCTTAGTAAGGTAATCCTCATTTTGAAGTAGGACTTCCAATTCTCCCCTTTTTTCTAATTCTTGTTGGCGTAGGATATCGAGGCGATCCTCCGCTTCTAGGCGAGCTAATTCTTCTTGAAGCTGGGGCAAGGTTTCTAAGCTTACAGCTACTTGAGAAATTGTTGTTTGTAAGTCTTGCAAACGTTGCCTTTGGGTCCTTGCATCGTCTAAAAGGTAACGGTGGGTTTTGAGCCAGTTTTCCCTTTCTTCTAAGATTGGTCGCCACTTGGTGGCTACGGGGAGCCAACTAGCTAGATCCTTTTCCACCTCTTTTAAGTGTTGTAAATGCAATTCTTGGGCTTGTTTTTCTTGATTAATTGTGCTTAAATCTTGGCTTACTTGCTCTTTGTCTGCTGCCCAACGTCTCTGATCCGCCTCTAGTTTTGTACTGCTAGAGGCAAAGGTGAGTTCTAAGCGATTAAGCTGTCCCTCTAACGATCGCTTTTGTTCTAAGCGGTCTTCTACCACTTTGAGTTCCTTTTGAATTCGCTCATATAATTCAAAGCCAGGACGATGCCTATCTATCACTTCTTTAGCCTCTTTAGCTTCTGCCCAATCCTGTTTGGTGGTTTCAAGCTGTTGTTCTTGGTTTTCGATTTTCAATTGAAAAAAAGTAAGATCTTTCTCCAACTGTTCTAGCCTAGCTTTGTATTTCTCTTCCCTTTCCAACTGGGCTAAATTGGCCTCCAACTCTAATTCTAGCTTGTGGATGGCCACCGATTTTTCCCCTCGCTGGGACAACACCATTTCCAGTTCCTCTTCTAACTTAGGAAGATTTACTAAGGTAGACTCTAGGATCTCCCGCTGCCTTTGCAAGCTTTCTGCTTCCTGTTGAAAGGCCCTTTCTAAAAAAGAGGTTTGGGTGAAGGCTTTTCGATAGTCCTCCACCTTTAAAACAGCGTCAAAGATTTGGGTTCTAGAACTAGGGATTTCTAAGAAAGGGGTAGTAAACTGCCCCTGCTGTACCGCAATTACCTGACG
>JAAZLB010000255.1 GCA_012799535.1 Bacillota bacterium
CCAGTTGGTCCCATGAATGTGGTTAACGCTAGGGCAGCTGCGGTAGGTGACACTTTAGCCCGCCTGTTTCGGGCAGTTGGTTATACCGTTGGAACCGAGTTTTATGTGAATGACGCGGGTAATCAGGCGGATGTTTTCGCCCGTTCGTTAGAAGCTCGCTTACAGCAATTGTCTAATCCAGATTATCCCTTTCCTGAAGATGGTTATCCAGGAGATTATGTGGGCGAATTGGCAGCGATTTTGCAACAAGAACAGCCCAATCTTTTGGAATTACCCCTAGAAGAACGCCTAGCTTTTTGTAAGCGTTGGGGTACAGACCAAATGGTGGAAATGCAAAAGACGGATCTGAAAAACTATGGAGTGGAGTTTGATCTTTGGTTCCGTGAACGAGATTTGCATGCAGCTGGGGCCTTGCAAGAGGTGATAGCTTATTTACAGGACCGGGACTATTTATTTGAAGCTGAAGATGCTTTGTGGTTTAAATCAACTGAGTTCGGTGATGACAAAGATCGGGTTATAGTGAAAAGTGATGGATCTTACACCTATGTGACCGCGGATATTGCCTATCACCACGATAAATTGAAACGGGGTTACACCAAGCTAATTAATATTTGGGGGCCTGATCACCACGGTTATATTGGACGGATGGTTGCAGCCATTCAAGCTCTAGGCTATGGGGAGGATACTTTGGAAGTCCTGATTCTCCAGTATGTGGCCTTGCTCCGAGATGGGCAACAGGTCAAAATGTCCAAACGGGCGGGGGAGTTCATTACTATGCAGGACTTAGTGGATGAAGTTGGTAAAGATGCAGCACGCTTCTTCTTCCTAAACCGTAGCCCTGAAAGTCATCTAGACTTTGATTTAGACTTAGCGGTTGAGCAATCTAGTGAGAACCCGGTGTTTTATGTGCAATACGCCCATGCCAGGATCGCTAGTATCTTAAGACAAGCGGGAGAAATGGGTATCGATTTACCAAATACCGCCCAGGTTGATCTTAACCTTTTGCAACATGACTCAGAAACAGCCCTGTTAAAACAGTTAGCTGCCTTACCTGACGAGATACTTATGGCTGCCTTACAGCGGGAGCCCCATCGTTTAACTAGGTACGCCTTGGATTTGGCTAGCCTTTTCCACTCTTTTTATACCCATTGCCATATCTTAGGGGAAGAACCTAAATTACGAGACGCCCGCTTAGTTTTAGTGCAAGGTGTACAGCTTGTGTTAAAGAAGGTGTTGTCCACCTTAGGTGTAGATGCCCCTGAGCAAATGTAAAGGAAGTGAGTTGTATGGGTTTTAGTGGTAGTTGGCGCATGTTTGTGCAGGCTTTAAAGACTAGTTATGACCATATCGGCAAAGTGATGCTGTTTAACTTGATTTGGTTCGCGACGGGCTTTGCTCCAATTTTAGTCATGACGTATGTCCCCATTGATAGTGATCTCTTTTTTGCCATTTGTCTGATTGGAACTTTCATCACCCTTGGAGGGGCCACAGCTGCAGTTCACTATATTATGCGGCAAATTATAGCTGGTGAGGATGTGGCGGTGCGGGACTTTTTTGCAGGGTTTAAGAAGTTTTTTGCCCGCGGTTCTATTCTGTTGTTTTTAGCTCTTGCAGGTTTCACCATTCTTACTTTCAACATTTGGTTTAGTGGTAACTATCCCAACACCGTCTTTCTTGTTTTAGCCGGATTTTGGGTTTGGGGTATTATCTATTGGTACTCCATGCTCCAATTCGTCTTTCCGTTTTTGACTCAACAAAATATCGGGGTATTTAAAACTCTCAAAAGGGCCGCCCTTATCACCTTAGATAATCCTTTAGCTAGCGGACTTCTATTGATTATGGGGGTAGTGGTGATTGTTTTGAGCGCTGTATTAGCAGCACCACTTTTAATCTTCACCGCGAGTTTTCTGGCCCTACTCCAAAACTATTTCTATAACGAACTTATGCTGAAATACGATACTGAAGAATCTGAAGAAGTACCGGAAGTTGAGTAAAGGGAGGATGAATGGTGAGTAAGTTTGTGTTCGTCACCGGTGGCGTTGTTTCTAGCCTAGGTAAGGGGATTACAGTGGCTTCTTTAGGGAGGCTGTTAAAAAGTAGGGGTTTAAAGGTTAGTGTTTTAAAGCTAGACCCATATCTGAATGTGGACCCAGGAAATATGAGTCCCTTTCAACATGGTGAAGTTTTTGTGACAGAAGATGGGGGCGAAACCGACTTAGATTTAGGTCATTATGAGCGGTTTATCGACACCAATCTAACCAAAAAGAGTAATGTAAGTACTGGGCAGATCTACTGGTCAATTTTATCTCAAGAACGCCGTGGTGAATTTTTAGGTGGCACGGTGCAAGTGATTCCTCATGTTACTAATGAAATAAAGAAAAGGATCCTCTCCGTTGCGGAAGATAGTGGCGCAGATGTGGTCTTAGTGGAGATTGGTGGCACAGTTGGGGATATTGAAAGTCTACCTTTTTTAGAGGCCATTCGTCAGTTGCGTACGGATATTGGTCGAGATTCTTGTCTTTATATCCATGTTACCTTAATTCCCTATATAGGTGCTGCCAAGGAGTTAAAAACTAAACCCACCCAGCACAGTGTGAAAGAGCTCCGGAGTATCGGAATTCAACCAGATGTAATTGTTTGCCGAAGTGAGCATGAAGTAACGGAAGACCTCCGGGCTAAAATCGCCCTCTTTTGCGATATTGAAGAAGATGCAGTCATTCC
>JAAZLB010000256.1 GCA_012799535.1 Bacillota bacterium
GTGATTTATATTAAAGGGGACAAAACGTTTTGGGGAGGAATATGAAATGAGAAGTGTAGTTACGGAAACACGCAATTTGAAGAAACGCTATGGTAAGCATCTAGCGGTTAATAACGTTTCCTTAAGCGTACCAGAAGGTTCCATTTATGGACTGTTAGGGGCTAATGGGGCCGGCAAATCCACTATTATGAAAATGCTAACGGGATTGATCAAACCTACTGAGGGTGAAGTGTTTGTCTTTGGCGAACCATGGCAACGAGATCATCTAAAATCGATGGGCGCCTTGATCGAATCTCCTGCATTATATGGCAATTTGACAGCAACTGAAAATTTACAGATTCATACGAGATTGATGGGTTTGCGGCAAGGGCGAGACGAGATCAACAGGGTTTTGGCACTGGTGGGCTTAACGGATACGGGTAGAAAACTGACTTCCCAATTCTCCACCGGCATGAAACAAAGGTTGGGCATTGCCATAGCTCTTTTGGGGCACCCCAAATTGCTTATTCTTGACGAACCCACTAACGGGCTAGATCCCTTGGGTATCCAAGACTTAAGACAACTCATACGTTCGTTGCCAAGTAAAGGGATAACCGTCATTTTATCTAGCCACATCTTAACCGAGGTAGCCCAAATTGTGGACCATGTTGGCATTATTAGTGAGGGTGAATTGAAATTCGAGGGCCCGGTAGATCCGGGATTGGATCTTGAGGAACTATTCATTAAGACAGTGGGGAGGGGAAAATAATGAAAAACCTCTTATCTGCAGAACACTTAAAATATAAACGTACATTTGCTAGAAAGCTCATGGTATTGGCACCTTCCTTTTTTGTTTTAGTAGCTCTTACTCAAAGGTTTCTTATGCCAGGCTTTCAAGAGCAACCCTGGGAATTCGTTCTAGCACTTGTTTACAACTGGTGGCCAGTACTCTTTCTTCCTTTGGGTCTCGCTCTCGTTGCCTCATTGACCGAAAGCCAAGAAAAAAGAGCAGGAAATTATAAAGGAATAAGAACGCGTTTCGTGTCGCCACAGCTTTTATGGATAAGCAAGATTCTTGTTGTGGCCTACTATGCCTTATTGACCACTGTGGTCTTGGTCGTTGTGGTCTTAGTTTTTGGCTTGCTGATCGCCCATGACGATGTTCCGTGGCGCAAAATCTTGGTAGGAGGCTTACTACTGTGGTTAACTGCTTTACCCATCATACCTCTACAATTATGGGTTGCCCATAGGGGTGGGACGTTAGCTAGTATGCTTGTGGGCATTTTCGGTTTCGTCGCTGGTGTGCTTGGTGCACCAGAATCCTACTGGTTTTGTATACCCTGGAGCTGGCCTACCCGTTTGATGAGTCCGTTAATTGGAGTGCATCCTAACGGGATGTTCTTGGAAGAAACAAGCTCGTTGTTGGATCCCGCCGTTATTCCCTTGGGAATAGGGTTGTCCTTAATAACTTTTCTGGTCTTAACTGGGTGTACTGGACTATCATTTTCCCACCAGGGGGTGAAGGTGTGAGTGTATTAAAGACAGAATGGCTTAAACTCAAACGCACTCCAATCAAGTGGTTGGTTTTTGGTCTGCCAGTGTTGCTTTCTGCCCTCTTGGTGTGGTATTTCTCTAATAGAAAGATCACCCCTACTTTAGAACTATCAATTTTCTCCACGTTCTTTCAGGTCTGGGGAGCCTTAGTGGTACCTGTGGGGACGGGACTCTTAGCGGGACTGATGGTTCAGCAAGAGGAACGGGCTGGTGATTGTTGGAATCTGCTTAGTGGCAAAACATCTCGTACTAGGGTCTATCTAGGTAAGCTGGGCATGCAAATTCTTTTAAGCTCTATAAGTACCGCTTTTGCTTTAGGAACATTACTCTTGGGTCTGCGGTATGTGTTGCAGCTACCCGTTTCTAGCTTTTCGTTTCTGGTTGCCGCACTTATTGTGGAAGCTACCACCATTCCACTTTTAGCCTTGCATTTATGGATAAGCCTCGCTTGGGGAATGGGACCTTCAATTGGGATGGGAGGCGGTGGGTTATTGCTAGGTGCTCTCATGGTGACTCCCCTAGGCGATGCGGTTTGGCCCTATATACCGTGGGGATGGCCAGTACGATTGTGGGTTCTACCATTATTTTATCTGGCCAAGAGTAAGGGGATTAGTCTTTCTGAGGACTTATTCACCCTATTGATGGTGAAAGGTAGTCTTTACGCGGTTGTTTTTCTCTTGTTACTGCTAGTTGGGGGGTTGGTTTGGTTCAACACATGGGAAGGGAGAAAAACACTGGCTTAATAAGGAGGCTGTGTCATGGCGAAAATTCTGATCATTGATGATGAGCAAGACCTTGTAGCATTGCTCAAAGACTCTTTAGAAGCGAAGGGTCATACGGTCCTTACTGCCTATGATGGTCTAAATGGCCTAGAGCAGATTAAACGTCAACCGGATTTAATTATTCTAGATATCATGATGCCCCATATAGACGGTTATGAGCTTTGTAGGCGGATCCGGGATTCCATATCCTGCCCAATTTTGTTTGTAAGTGCTAAACAAGGGGAAACAGACCGTATTAAGGGGTTCGCTCTAGGCGGTGATGACTATATTGTCAAACCCTTTAGTCTTCAGGAGTTACTGGCTCGCGTTGAGGCCCATTTGCGTCGTGAGAACCGAGCCATGCTGCAAAACCAATCAGAAATCCGGAATTGGCTTCACTTTCGTAACCTCACCATTGATCTAAAAGGCCGCCAGGCAAGAGTCAAGAACGACGTGCTTAGCCTTACCAAGCGGGAGTTTGATATTCTAGAACTACTCGCACTCCACCCTGGACAAGTCTTTTCTAAAGATCAAATTTATGAGAAGGTCTGGGGCTACGATGCGGATGGGGATGCTAGTACTGTAGTAGAACATATTAAGAATATTCGGGGGAAAATCAGCGAGAAGGACCCTAACACTTCATACATTACTACCGTGTGGGGAATCGGTTATAAGTGGGAGAGGGATAGGTCATGAAACTTGCAGGTAAGCGTCCTTTATCTACCAGGTCTTTTAAGACCCAGTTTGTAGTTACCTTCATCCTCGTTCTTGTCCTGAGTTTTGTGGCAAGTATAGTCACTTACCTCTTAGGAATTCGGTTGTATCTCAATGTGGAAGGCCGCAAAGTACAACCGGCTAACTACTTTGAGAAGCAAATACCTCAAATTGAAGCGGAAATCAGAGAGCTTGGTCCAGCCGTTTTGCAAGACCATTCTCGACTTGAGGAATTGGTTCCCCACGAGGGACTATTATATCAGGTGTTGGATGAAGAGGGAGTCGTTCTTTGTGGAACGGATCGGGAAGAAAGGATCCAAAGTAGGGAGGAGTTATTTAGAGCGATCAATACCACTCAAGGAGTGGGGGGTAGATTTTTTCGTACAATTCCGGTTTTTTCCCCTGAAGGTGAATTGGTAGGGGGTATTTCCTTATCGTACCGGTTAACACCTTATTTCCCTAGATTAACCGACAAGCTTTGGCTGCTTCCTCTAGGTTATATCGTATTCTTCTCACCTTTCTTGTTTATAGTCTTGTTCACCCTGCTATTTGCCAGGAAGTTTGCAAAAAACATCGAAGAACCTATGAATGTTCTAATTGAGGCGGCCCAAAAGGTGAAAGAGCAAGACTTGAACTTTGAGATCAGTTACGAGGGAGACAACGAACTAGGCAGGCTTTGTGCATCCTTCAATGAGATGAAGGGCGCCCTTAGAGAGTCTCTAGTATCTCAATGGCGTCTAGAGCAGACAAGGCACGAAGAGATGGAGTCTTTAGCTCACGACCTCAAGACCCCTTTCTCCCTCATTCAAGCATATGCGGAAGCTCTTTTAGATAAGGGAACCCTTGTAGAAAACGAAGGACGCTATCTTCAGGTAATCGCGAATAACGCACGCAGGGGAGCGGATATGGTTGGAGATTTGCTTTATGCAACTGAGTTAGAAACAATGCCACTTGATCTGAGGAAAGAACTAGTAGATGTGGCTACATATCTCAAAAGAAAGGAGGATGATTATCGGGTTATTGCGGCACACAGAGGGATTGATTTTCAAGTTCATCTTAATGAGCAGAGTTGGGATAACATTAGCGTAGAGCTTGATCTGCCCAGACTAGATCGGATCTTGGATAATATCCTTTTAAACAGCTTGCATTATACACAAAAAAATGGGACCATTAAGCTTGAAGCTAGTGTGGGTGAGCGGTGGATAGAGTTCGCAGTCTGTGATACTGGGAAAGGCTTTAGCTCAGAAGAGTTGGTTCATTTGTTTGACAAGTTCTATCGTGGTGATGCAGCCCGAACTAGGGTAGGTAGTAGCTCGGGATTAGGTCTATTTATCGCGAAGAGGCTAGTGGAGAAGCAAGGTGGCACAATTAAGGCTTTCAACGGAGCAACCGGAGGGGCATGTGTCCAATTTGTCCTTCCACTTTGACCATTTTCACTGAAGGAAGGGAATTAAAGTGGGGCATCGACTTATTATAGATGGACCTTCTACTGTCGGAAAATCGTCTGTGTCAAAAAGTGTCTACCAACAAATCGCTCGAGAACATAGTGTTTATTGGCTCCATGAAGAATGTGCAAACCACCCAATTCGTGATGGAGAAGAGAGGCCATTTGGACAATTAGCTTCGATGAACAGACCGAGCTTCTTTATTCATCAGTATTCTGGCCTTATATGCCTATGAAGTATCAGGGGGAGGAGCGGTTTGAGTTTATTTCCTTTCCTATTACTCCACAATTTGCATTTTTAGATGGGGAGGCTAGGTTTACCGTGCAAGGGAATTATGATTGGGGCAATAATGGAAAGATATTTCGCAGAGTACAATAGTCTGCTCTATGTCACACTATAGCAAAGTCAAAGGAGGTAAGCACGATTCGTCGCAGTAGAGTACCTGTTCTTAATATAGTTGTACTTGTCATTTTTGTGCTGTTATTAGTTTTTGTCAGCACAAATTACGCCCCTTTGATTACCGAAACGGTCAGTGATCCTGATCAGTTTCGAGAGGTGATTCGCAGTTACGGATACGGAGGCGTTCTAGTATTTATATTGATCCAAGTCTTGCAAATTGTGATCCCTGTAATCCCCGGTGAGGTTGTGCAAGTTGCTGCAGGTTACATATTTGGTACGTGGTTTGGGACATTATACCTAATAATTGGAGCAGTCTTAGGAACAACGATTACTTTCTACGCAGCAAGATTCTTAGGCTATCCTTTGGTTCGTGCCTTTGCCTCTGAGGAAAGACTAGAGCGACTTAGTGAAATTGTGAAAAGCTCAAAGTCTGATTTAGTGATTTTTTTCTTGTTTCTTTTGCCCGGCTTGCCAAAAGATTTACTTACATATGTTGGGGGCGTGACCCCTATACATGGACCGCGTTTTTTATTGCTTACTCTTGGAGCTCGCCTGCCGGCGCTGTTTGCTTCTGTTGTTGTAGGGAGTAATCTTTATCAGGGCGATTATAGTCAAGCCCTTTGGGTCTCGGCCATTGTTGCGGTTCTGTTTACCGGTGGATTTATCTATCGGAAGAGTATTTTAAAGATGATTCAGTCGCATAAACCTGATCAAGGATAGGGAAGCTGGAATATGAGACATTCATGAAGGTCAATTCATTACTGAGGCGAAAGGTCAGGATGGATAGATTTCGGGTTAGGTTACTGGTCCGCCTCCACCCTAAAATGCCCTTGGCATTTAGGACAAGTTACAAGCAAATTCTTATCCGTTCTTGGAAGACGCAAATTGGCTTGACAATATTCATTGGGGCAGCGCACGATTCGGTAATTGTCGCGAGTTGGGGCAGCTTCACTGTGCTGGTCAAAATTCGCGTCATAAAACTCAAGCAGTTTCACTATTCGGTTTGTGATATACGGATGGGTACCCATAACTTCTGCTAGGGAATCGACTATACTGCCCTTTGCCCTTTGGGCTTGCTTGGCGAACTCATGAAAACTAGTATATTTTAGAGCATCTGGACCAGAACTAATCTTAATAATTGCACCTAGGCAAGTATTGAGATTTCCGCAAGCAATAAGGCCGAAACGATCACAAGTGTATTCGGCTTTCCTTTGCCAAAACTTAAAGATTAAATCTAGGCCCGGGATGCTTCTGCCAAAGGGCGCAATGAAGGATAACCACCTAGTATGCCGCCTTTTGATATGCCCTAATTCGTGGCCTATTACAAAAAGCAATTCATCGTCAGTAAGGTTTTCGAGTAATGCAGAGTGGAGAACCATAGTGAAAGGTTCGGTAAATCCAAGTGCGAAGGCATTTAGATATGGGTCTTGGATTACATGAACTCTCGGCTTTTTCATCTCCAACTCATCACAGGCAA
>JAAZLB010000257.1 GCA_012799535.1 Bacillota bacterium
GGATGTATCTTTTCAGGTTCAAGATATGCGGGATTTGGAATTTCCTCCTGAAACATTCACGACAGTGATCAGTGGATGCGATGTGCTTAACTACCTAACCACACCTGAAGATCTCCAAGCTACCTTTTTACGGGTACACCGGGTTTTACAGCCTGGAGGTTTATGGCTTTTTGATCTAAATTCTGCCCACAAACTCCAGAACATCTATGGGGACGAATCTTATGCAGATTTGCAGGAGGATTACGGTTATTTCTGGGATAATAGCTATGATTGGAATCAGGATCTTTGCCAGATGGAACTGACCTTTTTTGTGAAGACCTCAAGTGGTTTATATGAACGGAAGCAGGAAATCCACCAGCAAAAGCTATGGTGGCCGCGGGAAATAGACAAAATGGCGCAGCGTACTGGATTTACTAGGCTGGCCTGTTACAACTTTTTATCCACTGTCCCGTGGAACGAAGAGGCGGAGCGCTGGCAGTTTGTTTTAAGAAAGAGTTCGTAAAACAAACAAAGAAGCACCCCTGTGGTAGTGCTTCTTTTTCGCGTTTAGACTTAAAAAGGATGAAAGGTAGTCTTAGGTTTTTCTACTGGGCTCCAACCTCTTAGTAATTCCCCTTCAGCAACTGCTATCATGCGCCTCACCATATGTCCGCCAACTGCACCACATTCTCGAGAAGAAATGTTTCCCCAGTATCCTGTTTTGTATTCAGGGTTAATTCCTAGCTCCGCTGCCACTTCGTATTTGAATTGATTGAGGGCTTGGAATGCTTGGGGTACCACCGTAATATTCTTGCTACTTGCACCCTGGGCCATACATTTTTCCCTTCCTTTCCGTTTTTAGGTTTCCCCAGCTTATTTTGTTTTAACCTATCGTTAATTTGGAAGTTGGTGGAGGAGAAAAGGGGTGGTCGTGGAATATAAGAGTGATATTCGTGATTAATTTCTCTAAGAAGATTTGACTTCAGGAAAGGGTGAGTCATCTTGATTCAAAGAACATTCCCCCGTGGAGGTGGCGAAATACCTCATCGGAAGGAAGCCACTGACCAAAAGCCTATCGTGGTTTTGCCGGCACCGGCAGAAGTGGTGATTCCCTTGCATCAGCATATTGGAGCACCATGCGAGATTTTAGTCCAAAAGGGCGATCGGGTCAAAATGGGGCAAAAGATTGGAGAAGCCAAGCAATTTGTCTGTGCTCCCATTCATTCTAGTGTTTCAGGTGAAGTAATTGCAGTGGAGGAGCGACCACTACTTAGTGGTAAAAAGGTTTTGTCAGTAGTGATCAAAAATGATGGTAAGGATGAACCAATTACTGCTCCAGCTCACAAAGACTTCCTGAAGATGTCACCAGACGCCATTCGGCAAGTAGTGAAGGAAGCGGGAATTGTAGGGATGGGGGGAGCAGGTTTCCCCACTCACATTAAGCTGAATCCTCCCATGCCCGTTGATACTATTATCATTAACGGGGCCGAGTGTGAACCCTATTTAACTTGTGATCATCGTCTTATGGCAGAAAAGGCCCCAGAAATGGTAGGTGGGCTGTTGGCTATAATGCGGGCCACAGGAGCAGCAAAGGGAATCGTTGGCATTGAAGCCAATAAACCAGATGCCATTGCCGCTGTGGAAGAGGCCATCAAGGGTCATGAACAACTCTCAGTTGTGGTCTTGCAAGTCCGTTATCCCCAAGGAGCAGAGAAACAGCTGATAAAAGCAGTTGTTAATAAAGAAGTGCCCAGTGGTTGCCTCCCCTGTGAGACTGGCTGCGTAGTTAACAACGTCCATACTGCTATCGCCATTTATGAAGCTTTAACTCTGGGTAAAGCCTCCTTTGAACGGGTGGTTACAGTTTCTGGCGGGGCAGTTGTAGATCCTCGGAATGTTTTAGTCCGTATTGGAACCCCTCTAGAGGCTTTGTTGGAATTCTGTGGCGGTCTGTTAGGTGAGCCAGCTGTCATCATTGGTGGTGGACCCATGACTGGACCAGCAGTGGTAGATTTAAAAGGTCCAGTAGTGAAGAATCTGTCAGGGGTCTTAGCCCTCCGTGATGATGAGGTTGCCTTTGATGAGAATAGGCCTTGTATTCGTTGTGCCCGCTGTGTCCAAGTTTGCCCTATGGGCCTCACTCCCAATCTCTTGGGTGAATTGTCCCACAAGGGATTTTACGAAAAAGCTGGCAAGTTAAGGATCCAAGATTGTATCGAATGTGGGCTTTGTTCTTACACCTGTCCTTCTAAGCGGGCTTTAGTGACTTGGATTAAGGATGGGAAAGCAGGTTTAGCTGCACAGCGTGCTAAGGAAAAAGTGAGCTAGGGGTGAAATTAATGCAGATCAAAACGGGTCCTTTTCTCCGTACTCCTTTGACAATTGAACAAATTATGCTTGATGTTTTGATTTCCCTGTTACCAGCAACCATCGCCGGTGTGGTGTTTTTTGGTTTTCCCGCCCTGGTTGTCTTAGGGCTAAGCACCCTTACGGCTGTGGTGACGGAAGCATTGTTGCTCCGATCGCCACTTACACCACGGGGGATTTTTGGTGATGGAAGTGCTGCAGTAACAGGTCTTTTGGTGGGTTTGATTTTACCCCCAACCACCGCTTGGTGGATTCCTGTTTTAGGTTCTTTTTTAGCCATCGCCTTAGTGAAATGGGCCTTTGGTGGCATTGGCTACAATATTTTTAACCCAGCCCTCGGTGCCCGGGCTATACTGTTGCTAGCCTTTACCTCCCAGATGGTGAAATTTACTGTTCCCTTCGACACGATTACCGCTGCTACACCCCTTTTAACTAGTCGCAGTTTTTCTTGGTCCTTAGTTTGGGGTAATGTAGGTGGAAGTATTGGTGAAACCTCAGTTATCGCCATTTTACTCGGTGCACTTTATTTACTTTACAAACAACATATTAACTGGCGGATTCCCGTTGGATATGTGGGTAGTGCCTTTGTTTTAGCTTTGCTTTGGGGTTTGGACCCTTGGTTTACTATCACTGCAGGTGGATTGCTTTTTGCAGCAGTGTTTATGGCCACAGATATGGTGACTAGCCCAGTTACCCCCACAGGTCAGTTGATTTTTGGTATTGGTTGTGGCGTTTTAACCCTAGTCATTAGGCAATATACTCCTTTTCCAGAAGGGGTCACTTTCGCGGTCTTAACCATGAACGCGTTGGCTCCAGCGATTGAGTCCTTGACCATTCCTACTTGTTTTGGTGTTGGTCTCAGTCGGGAAACTCGCTACAAGGGTGTGGCGGTGGGAGTAGCTAGCTTGTTGGTGGTTGTAGGGATTTTTGTAGCCCTAGAGCGTTTCCAACCAGCGGTAACCCCCATTATTAGTTATGGTCAACATTTGCCCATTGCTGAATTCTTAGGTACAGATGACTATGAAGTAGTGGAGCAAGGTGGGATTCGTTATTACCTCACCTATGATGAAGATGAAAATCCCCAAACTGTTGCCTTTATAGGCGAACAAGGTGGATTTAATGGCCCCATTCGTTTTTTACTCGTTTTAGATGAAAATCAGCAGATTACAGAAGTGCAAATCCTTGAACATCGGGAAGATCCAGGTTTAGGTGAGTTGATTACCCGATCCGCTTTCTTAGATCAGTTTAAGGGTCTTGATAGGGATAGTGCTTTTGCTTTAGGAACAGATATTCAAGCTGTTTCCGGTGCGACTATTTCCTCCCGTTCCTTTACTACTGGGGTACGTCGTGCCTTAGAAAACTTCGATGCTACCTTCTATCCCCAAGAAGAGGTTGGTGCTTGGGTTGATGGTACCTTTGCTGGTAAGGCTGATTCTTTCGGGGGACCTCTCGAAGTAGAAGTCACCGTAAGTGGTGGAAAAATTAGTGCAGTCCAGGTTCTCAAACATTCTGATACACCTGGTATTTCCGATGGTGCGATCAAGAATGTACCAGAGCGAATTGTTGCAGCTAACAGCTTCCAAGTTGATGCGTTTTCTGGAGCTACTGTCAC
>JAAZLB010000258.1 GCA_012799535.1 Bacillota bacterium
AAGAAACTGGATCGATTAACTATGATATGACAGCAGTCTTTGATTATACAGTTTATAGATTCTCTATCCCTTCCAATGGACAGGTCTTCTTTGCTGAGTTAGCGGAATTGGGAAATTTGCCCGACTATGAGATGGCCGAGGTCAGGCTCTTTGGTAATATTCCAGACAGAATGAGGTTCCCGGAGATTTTACCCATTTTGTTTGAACAGATCCAGTGCTGGCTCAACTTGCAATCTGCCAAAGAGGAGATTTGGGACATCTACGATCGAGCCCGTAATCTCACAGGAAAAACCCATCGGCGGGGTGATCCCCTTGTACTTGGTGATTATCATTTGGTAGTTCATGTGTGGATCATTAATAATAAAGGTGAGTTTTTGATTAGCCAAAGGGCTCCCACCAAAGGGTATCCCCTGATGTGGGAGTGTACTGGTGGTTCTGCCATTAGCGGTGATGACAGCATTACCGCGGCCATACGGGAAGTAGAAGAGGAACTAGG
This sequence comes from Bacillota bacterium, assembly GCA_012799535.1. Taxonomy (GTDB): domain Bacteria; phylum Bacillota; class Limnochordia; order Darwinibacteriales; family Darwinibacteriaceae; genus UBA4996. Next base: position 497 of record JAAZLB010000258.1, read on the forward strand.
CCTAACCGTTTCGCCTAAAAACGGTGTTTGTCTACTAACACAAAGGCGAGGCAATGATTTTTGTGACGTGTGGCTGTTTAGAGAGGACTTTTCCATCGAAGAGGTTGTCCTGCAAGAAAACGAAACGGTTAATGCTAGGTGGGCATCACTAGCTGAGATCCGGGAAATGATGTTTTCAGGTGAGTTCGTTACCTTTGACTACTTTGATGAGTTGTTTGGGAATGACCCCGGAGCGAATCAACCACCCTGTTAAGGATGGGTGCGGTCTAGATGGGCTAGTTCTCCTTGCAATTTGGGGAAGAAAGCTTTGCAGCGGGTAACCCTTGTCGTGTAATTCGAGAAATAACCCAAGAGGACAGCATGATTTACAAACCAGATATATATCCGTATAGTGGAATATAGCTTCTGATTATATCTTTGAGGTTATGGTTTTTAATTATCTAGATGAATCGCTCATAAAGATACAGGATCTTCCAGGCTATTAGCCAATATAAACTTTAGGTGTTAAGATTACTGAAGGAGCGATTTTGTGGAAAATTTTACCGCAGTTGCCGTAACCTACCTAAGCCGGATTGTAGTGGCTGTTCTTATTTGGGTTGTAGGTAAGAGGTTGATCCGACTACTACTTGATTTTATGGAAAGGCGGATGAAAAAGGCAAATGTTGACGAATCGTTGCATTCCTTTTTGACTCCCCTTCTAAGAATGTTGCTTCAAGTTCTACTATTTCTAACCGTCGCCGCGACGCTGGGGATAGAGATCACTACATTTGCCGCGATTATTGGTGCAGCCAGTTTCGCAGTTGGTTTAGCTTTTCAAGGTAGTCTATCTAATTTTGCCGGTGGCGTTTTGATTCTAATTCTCAAGCCATTTACAGTTGGTGATTTCATTGAAGCGGCCGGATATTCTGGAACGGTTAAGGAGATTCAGGTGTTTTACACCATAATCCGTACACCAGATAATCAGAAAGTGATTATTCCCAATGCTGATTTATCAAACTCTAGTGCAGTAAACTATTCGTCCTATGATACACGTCGGGCTAACATCAAGATACCCATATCATATAAGTCAGACGTGAAGCGGGCTAAAGAAGTCATTCAGCAGGTGGCCCACAACCATCCCCTTGTGCTTAAAGACCCCAGCCCCATGATTGTGCTAGGCGAGTACGGAAATGATGGCCTAATTCTCTATGTACGAGTTTGGGCGGAGCGTTCAGATTACTGGACAATGTATTTTGATTTCTTGGAGCAAGTAAAGGTAGCTTTTGATGAGGCAGGCGTAGAAATACCCTATCGCCAGCTTGATGTTCACATTATGAACGAAGATTAATTTGCTTAAGAAGATGATAGTTAAACCGTGCTGGGTCTTTCCTTTGCACGGTTTTTTGCTAAGGGCATGAATACAGGGAATTACCACTCCTTCATAGAATAATTATAGGAATTAGCACAAAGGATTTGAAAAAGACCATGAAAAAGCTTGTGATTGGGATTTTAGCCCATGTAGATGCAGGAAAAACCACCTTATCAGAAAGCATGCTCTATCTAAGTGGAACCATTCAAAAGCTAGGCAGAGTGGATAAAAAAGACGCCTATTTAGACACTCATGATCTAGAAAGGGAAAGGGGTATCACCATCTTTTCCAAACAGGCGGTTTTTGAAGTTGGTGACACTCAAATCACCCTCTTAGATACTCCCGGACACGTGGATTTTTCCGCGGAAATGGAAAGAACACTTCAGGTTTTAGATTACGCTATTTTAGTAATTAGTGGTGCCGATGGGGTGCAAGGACACACCAAAACACTATGGCGTCTTTTAAGCATTTATAAGATACCTACTTTTGTCTTCATTAATAAAATGGATCAACCAGGAACGGATCAACAAGCGTTGTTGGAAGAACTTAAAGAGCAGTTGCATACAGGCTGTATTGATTTTAGCTCTGGAGAAACAAATCACTTTTTTGAGGAATTAGCCCTCTGTGATGAAACCCTCATGGAAACCTATTTGGAAACGGACAAAGTTACTAGGGGCCAAACTACAAGAGCCATCAGGGAGCGCAGAGTATTTCCCTGCTATTTTGGTTCCGCCTTAAAACTAGGTGGCGTTGAAGATTTCATGGAGGGACTTGTTAAGTACGTCGAGATTCCAACCTATCCTGAGGAGTTTGGAGCAGAGATCTTTAAGATCTCCAGGGATGAACAAGGCAATCGCTTAACCCACATGAAACTTGTCGGTGGAAACCTGAAGGTGAGGGACGTTCTTAGTAATGGTCAGTGGGAGGAGAAGGTAAACCAAATCCGCATTTATTCCGGTGAAAAATACGAGGTGGTCCAAGAACTGGAGGCTGGCTCCATTTGTGCAGTTACTGGCCTAAGTGAAGCCAAACCAGGAGAAGGCCTTGGGATCGGAGTGGGCTCCCGGGCGCCCTTTTTAGAACCGGTCCTATCCTATCAAGTACTACTTCCGGAAGGTTATGATCCTAAAGAAATGTTGCCTAAGTTACGTCTACTTGAAGAAGAAGAACCCGAACTACGTAT
>JAAZLB010000030.1 GCA_012799535.1 Bacillota bacterium
GGATGGATTATTGATGCTCAAGGTGGAACCATCGCCCATAGTGATGAGAAGTTTATAGGCAATGACCTTTTCACCCGTTCATCCCCAGATTTGCCAAGTATTGTAGCCAATATGCTCGACGGACAAAATAATACGGAAACCTTCCAGATGGAAGACGAGAAACTTACTGTGGTTTATGCTCCCATACCAGTAACTGGTTGGTCCTTCGGTACTATTGCTGGTACTAAAGATGTATTCCAAGACCTCTCCCTTTTACAAAAGCGATTTATCCCCACCGTGATTATTGCATTAGTCTTGGGAGTCACCGTAGCTAGCTTCTGGGCTCATTCTATTGCAAAGCCAATTGTACTCTTGAAGGAACAGGCCGAATTAGTAGCTCAAGGGGATTTAACCCACGCGATTAAAATTGAGCGTCAAGACGAAATCGGTGCTTTAGCTGGAGCCTTTGAGACCATGACCACCGCCCTCAAGGGAGTTATTGAGAAGGTGCAAAGTTCTACTGGTTTAGTACAAATTCATTCCCATGAACTTTCCTCCAGCATTCAAGAAACTGATGCTTCTTTAGGTGAGGTGGCTAACACCACCATTGAGTTCGCCCATACAGTTGAAGTGATGAACAATCATGTACAAGCCATGGCTGATACAGCTAATAGCATTTCCCAGATTGTACAAGAGGGGGAGGGTGCCTTAGAGGAAACAGTAAGCCATAGCGAAAATCTACGGTTAGAGATGGAAAATCTTGCAAGCTTAATGAATACTCTCTCCTCAAGCTCTCTGGAGACCCAACGAGTTGTGGGGGTTATTTCGGAAATCGCTGATCAAACTAATCTTTTGGCTCTAAATGCCTCTATTGAGGCAGCACGAGCTGGAGACAGCGGACGAGGTTTCGCGGTTGTAGCAGAAGAAATTAGACATCTTTCTGATCAATCAAGGGAAGCCACCATGAATATTTCCGCTTCCATGGAAGCTATTAAACGTGCCACCGATACTGCACTAAGTGGAATGGATCAGGGAGTGAAAAAGGCCCAGGATACCGCGACTATTGTGCACCAAAGCAATGATACCCTAAGAAGTATACTCGAAGCCGTGGGCAAGCTAACCACCCAAATTCAAGATATTTCCCATGGAATTGCCACTATTGGCGAAGGTGGCCAAGCTCTAGCGGCCATGACTGAAGAACAAGCGGCTGTATCCCAACACTTGGCTAAATCCTCACAAGAATTGAGTGGTTTAGCCCAAGATCTAGAGGAACTGATTCAAGATTTCCAAATCTAAATAACTAAAAAATGCTCCCGCAAAATAGTTGCTGGGAGCATTTTTTCGTCCTTACTTTTCATCTGCTAAGCCTACACCAGCCATGAAGTACTCATGGAGCACGATCAAAATCACTAAGGGTGGTAGAGCCACAATTAAAGCACCGGCCATTACCACACCCCAGTTCGTCACACCTTGGGCTCCCCCGCCAGAGAGTACCTTCAACCCAACCTGAACTACTTGGCGGTGCGGTTCCACAATGACAATTAGGGGCCAGAGATACTCGTTCCACAAATAAATGAACTGGATAACAACCATGGCACCAACTACGTTTGCAGACATGGGCACAAGGATCTTAGTTAAAAAGCCAATAGGACCAATTCCATCCATCCTAGCCGCATCCACAATCGAAGGGGGAATGGACATGAAATGCTGTTGGAATAAGAAGATTCCGGTGGCACTTGCAAAGTAAGGAACGGTCACCGCCCAATAAGTATTCACCCATTTAAACCCGGCCATTACATTAAATAAGGGTACAATAATAACTGGAATGGGTAACATTAGAGTCAAAAGAACAAAGAAAAACCAGAAATTCTTTGCAGGAAAATCAAAATAGACAAAGGCTAAAGCGCCTAAAAGGGCGGTAATAATCTTACCGGTGGCCCCAATAACAGCTATAAAAGCACTGTTGACCATCATCTGGTTGAGACCATACTGGCTCCAAGCTGCTTTGAAATTAGCTTTCATGTTCTTTTCAATAGTTAGAAGAGGTGGATACTGTAATACCTGTTGTGAAGTTTGGGTACTCTTAAGGAATGCAAAGATAATGGGGGCCGCAATAATCAAGAGCAATAACCCTAGGATGAGATAGACAATAAGGGTGGAAAGGGCCTGTTTACGTTTGGACTTTTTCCCTAGAGATTGACTGTGGACATTAGCCGCCATAATGCACCATCCTCCCAGTTGTTCTAAATTGGACTAGAGTAAGACCAACCACAAATAAGAATAAAATTAGGGATTGGGCAGCCGCTAAACCAGAGTTAAAGTTTTGAAAGCCATCTTTATACAACTGGTAAATCAAAAGATTAGTGGCATTCGCAGGACCACCCTTGGTCATTACGTCCACCATACCTACAGTGTCAAAGAAGGCATAGTTAATATTAATCACTAGCAAAAAGAATGTAGTAGGTGAAATCAAAGGGATTATTATATGGCGCAATTGCACCCAAAATCCTGCCCCATCTACCTCCGCTGCTTCTACAAAAGAGTCGGAGATGTTTTGCAAACCCGCCAAGAAAAAGACCAAATTATAACCAAAGTTGTTCCATACCGCGGTAACCACTAACATGGTTAAGGCAAGTTTAGGATTGGAAAACCAGTCAGGCTTAATATTAGCCACTGTGTCTAAAAAGTAATTAACTAACCCAGAATGGGGGTTAAAAAGAAACAGCCAAATGGTGCCTGCTACCGCTGGAGACAAAGCATAAGGCCAGACCAAAGAAATGCGTAATGCCTTGGCGGCTCGCAATTTTCTGTTTAACAAGACAGCAATCATAAAAGAGAGACTAAGCCCGATAGCCACGACCAAGATTGCAAAGAAAATGGTAATCCGTAAGCTACGTAAGTAGTCTGGTGAGGTAAATAGACGGGTAAAGTTTTGAAAACCGACGAACTTTTCTCGGGCACCAAAGAATAGGCTTTGGTACATACTGGCTCGAAAGGTCATGGCCGCAGGGTAGTAAATGAACATACCACAAACGATAATTGTGGGTAACAAGAAGATATAAGGTAGAACTTTTCCTGGAAATTTCGAATCCATATACCGCTCCCCCGTTTCCGTTTTATTAGTCTGTCCCAAGACAACCTGCGGGCAGTAATGCCCGCAAGCTGTCAGTCTTTGTTATTGCCTAAAAGAGACTATTGTAATCGGCGAAGGAACGTTCAATCTTGGTTTTAGCATCCTTGAGGGCCGCATCAACAGTGGAACCACCCATCACCTTTTGGAAAGCCTCTTCTAGAATATCCCGTACCTCTTGGAATCTTCCGATTAAGGCACCCTGGGTACCGATACTTGATTGAGTATCTAGTACTTGTTTCAAAGCAACCTCAAAGTTAGGATTCTCTTTAAACCAGCCTTCCTTTTCCAAGAGATCTACTGCACTCTTACGAATTGGGAAATAACCGGTACCCTTATGCCACTTCACTTGTTGTTCAGGGGCACTCATCCAAATGAGGAATTTAATGGCGGCTTCAGATTCTGCCTTGGGCTTGTTACCAACCACCCAAATGGAGGCTCCACCTGGCACTACGCCCACACGAGGTACCTCATCTGGCACTGGTAGTTGAGCAGTAATTACCTCAAAACCAGCTTCTTTACCTGCTTGAGTTAAGAAGGTAACATCAGAAGTGGAGGTGATTTCCATGGCCACTTGTTGACCCATGAAAAGAGCATTTGCCTGATCCCAGTCCTCTACACCTGCGTTAATCCAAAGTTTCTCATCATAGAGCTGTTTCCACCAAGTGAAGATTCTTTTCATTTCGGCGGAATCAGTATTAATGCTTGTTGGACGGGCGGAACGACCATTATCATTATTTACTAAAGGAGCACCCTGTTCAGCCATCCATTGTTCCACGAACCAAGTGTGCAGGGGCCAAGTGATTCCGTAAGGAGCAGCACCAGATTCGACAATCTGTTTGCTCGCTTCAATGATCTCACTATAGGTGCTCGGTGGATTATTTGGATCTAACCCTGCCTTGCGGAACAAGTCTGCGTTGATGTATAGAATGGCACTAGATGAGTTAAAGGGCATGGACCATTGACGCCCAGCAACTTGATAGTAGTTGAAGACCGCATCCATATAGTCGGACCAATCTACCATATCCCGAGTTAAAAACTCATCGATAGGTACAAAGACGCCGGAGTCAATAGCTGCTAAAGAACCAACCTCATAGATCTGTACTAAGGTAGGTGCCGTACCTGCTCGTGCCGAAGCGATGGCAGCATTGAGTACCTCTGGATAGGTACCACGATAAATAGCCTGAACCTCTACTTCAGATTGGGTGGTATTGAATTCATTGATTAGCCCATCCATGATATTCTTGTTTTCTCCACCCATAGAGTGCCAAAGGGTAACCTTAACCGGTGCGGCAGACACTATTGCACCTAGCATCAAGACGGCAACTAACACAATTCCTAATACCTTACAGTTTCTAAAATTCATGCTCTCTACTCCTTTCTGAGATCACATACCTTAAGCTCACTTACTAAGCTCGGTAAATTACCACACATACCCCCTTATCCAAAATCCATTATAGTGTTTTACTATATTTCGTTACAAATTCCACTTCACCTTCAAAGAAATTAATTTTAGGTGAAGGTTATATTCTATTTTAGGAGAAACCACCTCTATACAGAGCAGGAGGTATGCTAGATGGCTGTGCGAAAAAGATTTGACCCTTATACCACTTTAGTTCCCGTTGGGATCTTGTTCCTCTTATTTTATCTCTTCCTAAAACACCCCCAACGGTCTATTGATATACTTCTAGGTCTAAGGAATGCCCTAAGCCATTATTTTGGTTTCTACTACACACTTGTAGGCTTAGGACTATTTTGCCTTTCTTTGTATTTAGCCTTCTCCTCTTATGGACAACTCAAACTTGGCTCGTGCCAAGAACCGAAATATTCCAACCTAACCTGGGGAATGATGGTCTTTACCTCCACAATGGGTGCAGACATTTTGTACTGGTCTCTGACTGAATGGATTCACTATGCCAATGAACCACATGTGCAAAAATTGGGACCAGTGGATCGCTGGGCCCCCACCTATCCCCTTTTCCATTGGGGCCCAATCCCTTGGAGCTTTTACCTAATAATGGCTGTCATCTTTGGTTTTCAAATCCATGTCCGGGGCCTAACCAGACAGCGTTTTTCCGAGACCTGCAGGCCACTTTTGGGCAACAAAACCCAGGGATTTCTCGGAAAAACTGTCGATCTTGTGGCTGTTTTAGGACTCTTGGCCGGTGCCACCACCACTTTCACCTTGGTAATCCCCCTACTGGCTCAAATTGTGGGAGAATTTTTCAGATTACCGATCACTAACACCTTAAACTTAGCAGTTTTGCTCTTCATCGCCCTTTTATTTTTACTCATGGTATATCTAGGCTTCCAAGGCATCTCCAAACTAGCAAAGTTAGCTTCCCAACTATTTATCCTCTTGTTACTCTACGTGTTCTTAGCCAGCGGTGAAGCTCTGTTCATCCTAGAGACTGGAATCCAATCCTTGGGCAATCTAATCCAGAATTTCTGGACCTTAGCCACCTGGCTGGATCCCTTGCGAGA
>JAAZLB010000259.1 GCA_012799535.1 Bacillota bacterium
CGAGATTCGCCCGGGTGCGGGTAAAGGCAAAGACAAAACCAATAAAAGTGGAAAGTAAGGCCACATATACCCCAAGTTTTAAACTATTAGATAAGGCTAACCGATTGCCCTTACGACTGAGAATCCTGGTAATAGAATCAAAGCTAAAGACCCCGTCCCGAATAAAGGCTAGATGTAATAACCGATACAAGGGAAAGAGGATGAAGACACCTAAAAGCACCCACAAAACTATGGAAAGGGCGAGTGCCACAGGATTATATTTTTTCCGTTGTCGTCCAGGCTTGGTTGCGGTAGCTTCTGACATAAATTTTCCCTCCCATCAATAAAGTGGCTTGGGTTAGGACCAAAAAGCATCGCCCTCGCCCAAGCCATCCTCCCAAGACTAAATTAAGATTGACGCCCTAGAATCCTACGATTTCGTCAACCCATTTTTCAATCAGGCGTTGTCTGTTTTGACCAGCCCATTCTAGATCTAGATCAAAGAAATTAGCCCCTTCGATGTTGATCAGCTCGGAAACTTGAGCATCGGGCCTTACAGGCAAGAAACCGATCCCGTGCTTAGCATACAAGCTTTGGGCTTCGGGAGTTACAAGCCAATCCATAAACTTTTTGGCTAGATCTTGGTTAGGACCGTTTTTAACCAAGGCCATGGCTTCTACAGAAACTACAGAACCTTCTTTAGGGAAGCTAATTTCTACGTCATAGCCCCGCTTAGCAGTTTCAATGCTATCTACGAGGAAGAATACACCACTAGATGCTTGGCGAGTAGCAACTGGTACAGTACCGCCACCACCACTCTTGGTGTACACCTGCACGTTCTGGTGCATCTTTTCCATATAATCGAAAGCCTCATCTTCGCTACCTAGGGCAAGTATAATGGAAGCGATCCGGTTGAAGCCAGTACCAGAGGTGCGGGCATCAGCCATTTGCAGACCATTTTTATAAGCTGGATCAAGCAAATCATACCAAGAACTTGGAGCTTGGAGATTGTTATCCTTCAAAAATTCCTTGTTTGTTAAAAAGACGATAGGGTTTAGACCAATACCGATAAAGTAATTGTTCGCATCACGATACAATTCGGGAATGCCTTCTACACCAGCGGGTGCATACGGTTCTAGGACGCCTTCCTTTACAGCAGCTGCAAAAGTATCAGCTGGTCCACCAAAGATCATGCCAACCCGAGGGTTGTTCTTTTCAGCGATCAGTCTTGCTAAAACTTCACCAGCAGAGTGACGAACGAAGTTAATTTTAATACCAGTAGCAGCAGTAAACTCTTCAAAAAAGGGCACCGCGAAGGATTCGGGCATGATGCTGTACACATCAAGAGTTTGAGCTGAAGCGGTAATAGACAAAACTAAGGACAACAACAATACTACGACTAAAGATTTTCCATGTTTTTGCATCTCACTAAACCTCCTATTAATTTTCCATTTAGATTAATATAGTAGTTCAGTTTAGGGGAGCAAATTCCTGCTTGAGAAGGAAGAAAGTACCCCATTGAAAGTTTCTCCAGGGGTACTCAACCAGACACATATCATTCACCAATACCTGCCAACTCACGAAACTCACTTGGGCTAATCACCAACGGAACTACACCAACAGCCTGTGTTAACGTCGAAACAAGCAATGAAAATTCTGCTAAAACGGGATATGATGCTTCGGTAAGAATCCCTTCCTTTTCAACCGATTTCGACTCTACGCTTCGTACATCCATTTCATAACTTGCGTGCACCGAAAATAGGGGCGAGAAAACTAAAGAAAGATCCCACAAAACCCGGAAGTATTCCGCAGAAATATCGGGAGTTTCAACCTCTATTTTAAATTTCAAATCAGGCTCCGCGTCTTCCTCTAAAGGAAACACCTTAAACCCCAAATCAATCAAACTCAAACTACTACTGTCTGCTTCGTATTTCATGACCAACTACTCCTCCCCAGAGTCTTTCGTCAAATCTCTTATGCGATAATAGATGGCTGCGCTCGACCATACGTTGCACATCTTGAGGGGACGATTGAATGGGCTTCGCGAAATTCACGTACTGTTGTATAAGATTTACCACCTGGGCTGGCTCACGGCTAACTGAATTTTCAAATCTACCTGCGTTGTAACTTAGTAACGAAACCATGTACTGGTTTAGGCTAACCCCTTCTAAGGCAGCCTGCTCCGCAAGAATACGATGCAGATTCCTGGGCATGCGTATCATTGTCCTACCGCTATATTGAACGTCTTCATAGACCGTTGGTTCAGGTATGCTTTTTGCCTCTTCTCTGGCAACTTCTAGCCAAAAATCCAGCGCTTCTTTTAGCTCCTCATAAGCTTCATCGGGTGTGTCTCCATCCGCCATACAACCATCTAATTCTACAATACTTGCAATCCAACCACCGCCATCTTCCTGGGAAAGTTGGCTTAAACGAACGGAATAGCCGAAAAAGTTATCTTTATCAAATCTCATCTTCAGTCCTCCGTTTCTCTAAGAGATCATCTAAAAAACCAATTACTTTTTTGACATAAACCCCTTTTACGGGGTTCTTATCTGGGATAGATAAATTTGAATTGAGATCAGGATGGGAAAAGACCCGATGACTACCTGGGCGCTGGCGCATTGTAAACCCATAGAATTCCAAGAGGTTACGCACTTGATCAAAACGCCAACCGTTAGGATTTTGCCTCATGTGTTCGATTATCTTTCTTCTACGCTCCGCCAGCAATCTCACCCCCAACAACAAGTGGTACCATATATGATATCACTTTTCACAAAAAAGTAAACATCCGTTTCAAGCCAAAAAGTGTCGATATTTCGACATTTCCTCCGGTTTCTTACCAATTTCCGACCTTCCACCATTTTATCAATTGATTAATAACAGGTGCTTTCCATTTTTGGTAGAATATTGTAATCGGTTACATCGTTAACGATCATACAACAAAATGAGGGGTGAGGTCACATGAGTAGTATTGCTCTAGAGGAACAAGCAAGTTTAGTGGCGGAGTTAGAAGAACAGCTCCGTTGGAGCCAACTTCTTTTACGGGCTGTCGTTGATAATCTTCCTAGTGCAGTCTACGCTAAAGATCTTGAGGGGCGGAAGATTCTTGCTAATGAAGTGGACTGCAAGAATGCAGGGGTAACTAAGGAAGCTGACCTTTTGGGGAAAACCGATTTTGATTTCTTTCCTCGCCAGATCGCCCAAAAGTTCTTTGAGGACGATTGCAAGGTACTTAAGGATGGAAGGTCAGTTATTGACCGAGAAGAGACATTCACCAAAGAAGATGGCAGTGAAGGCTGGTTGCGCACATCGAAAATCCCCATTAGAAACGAACAGGGTAAGATTGTAGGCTTAGTAGGTTTTGGACACGATATTACAATAGAAAAACAACTAGAAATACAAAATACTTTGGTGCAAGAAAAAATCCGGGAGCAACAAGCTATGGTAGAAAAAATGATGCTCGATCTTGCTGGAATTCCCCAAAGGATTGGCGAACTTGTGAACGGAATCACCTACATTGCTAAACAAACCAAAATGGTGTCCATTAACGCGGCTATCGAATCTGCCAGGGTAGGCGAACAAGGTCGTGGGTTTCAGATTGTTGCCGAAGAAGTAGGTCGCCTCTCGGATCAATCTAGTAATTCCGCCAGTCAAGTGAAGGATGCCATTAATGAAGTGGATTCGTTAGTACGAGATATCCTCGCACTCTGGGAAGAAGTAAAACTGGAAGGGTAACCATTTGATAATGAGAATCACTTGCATTCAATTTCCCCTTGTGGTAAACTGTAGTCACAATAGAAATCCACAAGGAGCTGATTGCAGTGTTTAAACAAGACCCATTGTCTTATGATTTTAACGCCCTTGAGCCATATATTGATGAACAAACGATGCAAATTCACTATGGAAAGCACCACGCCGCCTATACCAACAACCTAAACCAAGCACTAGAGAAACTACCAGAGTTGGCCGGTAAGAGTATTGAAGATATTCTTAAAAATTTGGGTGGCATAGCTGATTCATCCCTCCAAACTGCTGTCCGTAACAACGGGGGAGGATATTATAACCACAACCTCTTCTTTGCTATTTTAGGGCCTGAAGGGGGCGGTGAACCAACTGGGGCTCTAGCAGAACGAGTTCAGCAAGATTTCGGGAGCTTCGGAGAACTAAAGGAACAGCTTACCAAAGCAGCAACCACCG
>JAAZLB010000260.1 GCA_012799535.1 Bacillota bacterium
CAAACGATTTCTTTGTAGCCCAAAGCCTGAAGAGCGGTGGGCTGTTCAGGATAAGTTTTGAGCAAAGCTTCAACCTCAGAGATTAGACCTTGATTAATCATCTGGTCAACCCGTTGATTGATCCGGGTGTAAAGTTCTTCACGGATCCTGGTGAGACCAATATAGAGAGGTTCGTAGGGCCTGATTTCTTGCCCTTTTTTACGCTGGAGAACGCTAATGGGTTCTCCGGTTCTGTGATATACTTCTAAAGCACGGATCACTCTTCTTAGATCGTTAGGGTGAAGTTTTTGGGCACTCTCTGGATCCACCTGTTGCAGTTCAGCAAAGAGCCCTAGGGGGTCTTGTTCACCGCGAGCTTGCAACTTAGCCCGCAAGTCAGGGTTTGCACTAGAATCGGGGAACAGAAAACCATCCAAAAGGGCATCAATATAGAGTCCTGTACCACCAGTTAACAGGGGGATGACATTTCTCACTTCTAAATCAGCGAGGACAGCCTCAGCTAAATTCACATAGTCCGCCACATTAAAACTTTGATCAGGATCAACCACATCGAGGAGGTGATGGACAACTAGTTCTCGGTCTGTTTGGCTAGGTTTTGCCGTACCAATATCCATGCCTCGATAAACTTGCATGGAATCAGCAGAAATGATCTCTGCCCCTAATTCTTGGGCTAGTTGGAGACTTAATTCTGTTTTACCCACAGCTGTAGGTCCTACCACCACTAAAACTCGCTGTTTTTGCACAATTTCACTCCTAAATGCGCCCAAAACGTCTTAGAAGTTCCGGGGTTTCTAGGCGCACAATGATAGGTCGACCATGGGGACAGGTAAACGGGTTCTCAGTTTTAGCTAAATCATTGAGTAGGGCCCGCATGATCCTTTCATCCAAGTAATCGCCTGCCTTTATGGATCCCTTACAAGCAAGGGTAATCAAGGCTTCCTCCTGCCAAGCAGTAGTCTTACGGGCAGTTTCCGCGATCTGTAAGATTTCTTCCTTCCAATTGCCCCCCGTGCCAGCTAGATAACTAGGAACGGCCCTAAGGAGGAAAGAATTATTACCAAACTCCTCTAACTCTAATCCAAATTCTCCTAACTGTTCTAGAGATTCTCCCACTAACATAGCTTCGCTCGGGGTGAACTCTAGATGTTGAGAAATAACCAATTCTTGGACATGAATAGTCTGTGCTTCCCAGTCTTTTCTTAGTTGTTCAAATAAGATCCGCTCTTGTACAATGTGTTGATCTAATAACCACAAGCCCGTGGATACTTCTAGAAGAATATAGGTTTGTTGCAGCTGACCAATGATCCTTCCCTCAAGAAGTTCTTTCCGAACCTCATCTAGTTTTTCAATTGGCTTAGGAGCGTCTTCCAAGGACTGTGGATTTTCCTCAACCACAAAGTCAGTAGATTGGAATGGCGATGAAGCCTGAGGTTGTATTTGCTCTCTACGCACGCTTTCTTTTTCCTTCGCAGGTCTATATTCTCGTAATAGTTCGTCCATGAACTGCCAAGTTGTTGGCTCCCATTGTAATTGAGCCTGGGTAGTCCGGGATACTGGTTTTGCTGGTTTTCCAGATTGTACTGGTCGTGGAGGCTCTTGGAGGCTTGGAGCCAAATTGCTTCCTACTAGACCAGAACGAACAGTTTGTAAAAGGTCACTGAAGATAGTTTGCTCATTAGAGAAACGAACTTCCGCTTTCGCGGGATGGACATTACAGTCTACTAATTGGGGATTGAGATCTAAGATAATTAGGGCCCAAGGATAGGTACGAGTAGGAAGCAATCCAGCGTAACCTTTTTCTAAAGCCACTCTTAGACTTTGACTCTCAATTACTCGTCCATTAAGAATGAAAATCTGGCCACTACGATTTCCTTTACCTAAACGAGGTGACCCTAAATAACCCCAGATTTGTCCCCAGGCAAAATCCCCTTGGATCTTTATCAAGTCAGAGGCAATGTTTTTCCCTTCTACGATTAAGATTGTATCAAGTAAGCGCCCATTCCCCGGAGTAACCAACACAGTTTTCCCTTCTGCAATTAGGCGAAAAGAGATGTGGGGGTGGGCTAAGGCCAAGTTTGTGGCAGTATTGAGGACGTGTCTTCTTTCAGTCGGGGGAGTTTTTAGGAATTTAAGCCGGGCGGGCACATTATAAAAGAGATCCTGGACTTCCACCGTGGTTCCAGGCGGGGTTCCAGTCGGTTCAACTATAAATTGCCCGCCTTGTGACCAAATTTTGAAACCATGATCCTGAGTAACTGGGCGGGAATACATGGTTAACTTGGATACGCTCGCGATACTAGGTAAAGCCTCCCCACGAAAACCTAGAGTATAGAGGGCAAAGAGGTCATCAGCTGTAGTAATTTTGCTGGTAGCGTGGGGTTGAAAGGCTAGTTCTAATTCATCTTGGGGGATCCCCACCCCGTTATCCTGTACACGAATGAACTCGATTCCCCCACCTCTGATTTCCACCGTAATTTGGGTGGCCTGGGCATCAATGGAGTTTTCTATTAATTCTTTCACTACAGATGCTGGTCTTTCAATCACTTCTCCCGCAGCAATTTTGTGGGCTACTTCGGGAGGCAATATTCTAATTTGGGTCATTTTTCGGCCCTCCCTGTGCCTTCAATTTGTTTTGCCAAGAAACTAGAGTCTGTAAGGCTTCAAGAGGTGTCAAATTATTCAAATCTAGCTGTTCTAATTTGCTCTCAATCTCACTGGGAGCTTGATCAAGTTGTTCTGAGATCTCCAACTGTGCCGCCTCGTAACTTAAACTTTGGAAGAGATCCAGCTGCACAGGTGCCCTTTGTCCCGCTTCTAATTCATGTAACAGCTCTAAGGCACGTTTTAAGACCTGCGGGGGGATTCCAGCCATACGGGCTACGTTAATTCCATAACTCTTATCTGTACTGCCACGGGAAACTTTATGGAGAAAGTAGACCTGCCCCTGTTTTTCTTCCACTTCTACACGATAACTAACCAAACGTTTTAAACTATACTCTAGCCTAGTAAGCTCGTGAAAATGTGTGGAAAAAAGAGTCCGTGCCCCCACATCGTTATGGATGTGTTCAATTACTGCCTGAGCAATAGCCATACCATCAAAGGTGCTTGTTCCTCGCCCTAGTTCGTCGAGGACAATTAAGGAGCGATTGGTGGCATTAAGTAACAGCTGGGCTGTTTCTGAGCATTCTACCATGAAGGTACTCTGCCCAGTACTAAGATCATCACTGGCCCCAATGCGGGTAAAAATCCGATCCACTAGACCGATTTGTCCTTCCTGCGCTGGGATGAAACTACCCATTTGGGCTAAGATTACAATCAGAGCCACTTGACGCAAATAAGTACTTTTCCCGGCCATATTCGGACCAGTAAGTAAAATAATCTGCTGATCCTCATCGAAATAGACATCATTGGGCACAAATTGTCCCTCTAGTGCTTCGATCACAGGGTGTCGCCCCTGTTTAATATGGAGGCGTACATCTTTTGACATCTCCGGACGTACAAAGTTTTGTTCAACTGCTGCTGTAGCTAGACTTTGTAAAACATCTAAAGATGCCAGGGCGTGGGCATTGTGTTGGATAGTTTCCACATGCTCTTGTACCTTTTGGCGTAGGGCAACAAATAACTCGTATTCAAGTTCATTTATGCGCTCATCAGCACCTAAGACTAAAGCCTCTTGTTCCTTTAATTCGGGGGTAATGTAGCGTTCTGCATTTGCTAAGGTTTGCTTTCTTTGATATTCTTCCGGGACTAAATGGGAGTTAGCATTGGTTACTTCAATGTAGTAGCCAAACACTCTGTTGAAACCAACCTTAAGGGATTTGATTCCGGTTCTTTCCCGCTCACTACTTTCTAGATCACGAATCCAGTTCTTCCCGCTTCGACTAGCTAACCTTAATTTGTCTAATTCTTCGTTATAACCATCCCGAATCAAATTACCATCCCGCAAGGTAATGGAAGGCTCGTCCACAATGGCTGTATTGATTAACTCAACGAAGGATGTTAACGGATCCAAGCTTGCCTCTAATTCTTGAAGTAGAGGACTAGTCTCTCCAGGAAAAAGCTCCTTAATCTGAGGAATTTTCCCAAGAGAACTAGCGAGACTCTTTAGATCGCGAGCATTTCCGTTACTAGCTACTAACCTTCCAACTAGACGTTCTAGATCATAAACTTCCCCAAGCATTTCGCCCAATTCGAGACGGAGGGCGGTCTGTTCGACTAAGTATTCTACTGCATCATGTCGCTGTTCAATTGCGGCTAAGCTTACCAAGGGTTTTTCCAAATAGGCACGTAAAAGCCTTGCCCCCATACTGGTTTTGGTGAAATCAAGTACACCTAAAAGTGAACCAGTCTTTTTGCCCTCTCGAATCGTCCTCGTTAGCTCGAGATTTTGTCGACTATGCCCGTCGATTTGCAAGAACTCCTCCAGACTATAACTACCCACGGTGCGAATGTGACTTAGGATATTTTTCTGGGTTGTCTGCACATAGTGCAAAGCTAGACTAGCTGCGACAATTTCTTCCGCCAGTTCTAGACCAAATGGTGTAAGAGTGGTTACAGCAAAGTGAGTTAAGAGTATCTCACTAGCTTTAGCAAGACTATACTGAGCCCGATCTAATTTGGTTATGGTGGCACCTAGTCTATGTCCTAAAGCTTTGAGGAAGTTCAGCTGGGGTAAGTCTTGGGGAATCACAACTTCCGCAGGATTTAGTCTAGTTAATTCATCTTCCACCGCGGTTAGGCCCCTTAAAGATGTTACGGTGAATTCACCTGTAGACAGATCTAAAGAGGCTATCCCCCATCTTTGCTCTAAGCAAGCTAAGGCCACTAAGTAGCGATTTTCCGCTTCTTCTAGGTGGCCTTCAATAAAAGTACCAGGCGTCACAACTTTAACCACGTCACGCTTCACTACGCCCTTAGCTTCTTTGGGGTCTTCTAATTGTTCGCAGATGGCAACACGATGTCCATTGCGGACTAATTTATCCAAATAGCCTTCCGCAGCATGGTGGGGAATCCCACACATGGGGATGCGACCTTGGGGGCCCGCTTCCCGGGAGGTTAAGGCAATTTCCAAGACTTTTGAGGCGATCTTGGCATCTTCATCGAACATCTCATAAAAATCTCCGAGGCGAAAGAATAAAATAGCATCGGGATATTGTTTTTTTAGGTCATAATACTGCTGCATCATAGGTGTTAGTTTCAAAGTACATGCACCCCCATCTATTAAAACTTATACTTCGGGGGTAGAAATCCTGCCTAGGGAGCTTCCCTTAAGGCTAATTGAATTTCCCGTTCAAGTTTGGTGTTGAGTTCTTGAACATAGTTAGGTAATTTCTGTAGAGCATGAAACCTGCACGTACAATATAAAGCGGCATCGATTTCCTCAATCGTATCACTGGGAATTAAGAACTGCCGTTCCTCCAAGTGGGAAAAGACTACAAAATAACAAACTAAACACTGTTTAGGATTCACAATTTGAGCCACAACATTACCACAGTAGACTCCATCGGAACTAAGCACCGGCAACTGCCAAGTGTCTCGATTGCGATCGACCCACAGTGTTCTAGTCTCATTTACCCACAAATTAATGCCTCCTTAAAGGATGCGACCTTGCAAGCTCCAAGTACTAGCTTCCGTAATTTCTACCTCTTGCAAGGAGCCGATTAGATCTTCGCTACCAGTGAGGTGTACTTGACGATTAGTTCGGGTACGTCCTATAATTCCATCTTGGCTTTTCCCCTCTATCAAGACCTCTTGGGTAGTACCTACAAGCTTTTGCATCTGTTTGCCACTAATGGAATTCTGTAATTCAATCAGTTCGTAGATTCGCTCTTTTTTTAGTTCCTCGGGAATTTGATCCGGCAATCTTGCAGCGGGAGTTCCTTCCCTCGGTGAATAAATAAAAGTGAAAGCGGAGTCAAATTCCACTTCTTGTACTAAAGAGAGGGTTTCTCGAAAATCTTGATCAGTTTCACCTGGGAATCCCACGATCAAGTCGGTAGTTAAGCTAATACCAGGAACCGCTTTTCTCACCTTTTCTACTAGACTGAGATAGTATTCCCTAGTATAACCACGATTCATTCTCCGTAGTAAAGTGTTGCTTCCAGCTTGTACAGGCAAATGGAGATGTTCACACACTTTGTCTAAGTCTGCTAGGGCAGAAATAAGATCATCGCCCATATCCCTAGGATGGCTAGTTGTAAAGCGGATTCGAGCTAACCCATCTATTGTATTCACTTCTCTGAGCAAAGTGCTAAAGGAAGTATCAACGGAAAGATCCTTCCCATATGCGTTAACATTTTGACCTAATAAAGTTACTTCTTTGTAGCCTTCTGCTGCTAGACTAGTAATATCTTCTAGGATACGTTCTGGCAGACGACTATGTTCCCGCCCCCGTACATAGGGAACAATGCAGTATGTGCAAAAGTTAGTGCATCCATAGATAACATTAACGAAGGCTTTTAGACCATGGCTTCTTTGGACCGGTAGACCATCTCTAAAATCCTGTCCTTCTTCATACTGACCTTCTTCCCAGACTTCCACTACCCGCTCCCCATTTTGAGCCCGCTCCAAAAGTTCTGGAAGGCGGTGTATGTTATGGGTGCCAAAAATTAAATCCACATGGGGTAATTGGAGGAGAATCTTTTCCAATTCCTGCTTCTGTTGGGTCATACAGCCACAGATTCCGATAACTAGCTGGGGGTTTTGCTCCTTAAGTTTGCGAAAAGCTGAGATATGGCCGTAAACCTTACGCTCGGGGTTTTCCCGTACACAGCAAGTATTGTATAGGATTAAGTCGGCATCTTCCACCTGATCCGTAGCTACATAGCCTTGGGAAAGAAGTAAGCCGGTAATTACCTCTGAATCGTGGTCGTTCATCTGACAACCCATGGTTTTAAGATAAAAACGTTTCATCGCACGGTTCTCCTTCAAAATTAATTAGATAAGTGCTTCTCTATTATACTAACCTACCAAGGGAGGTATTGCAAGATGGCCCTTAGGACATACTCTATGCAAGGGGGGTTCTCATGCTTATTACAGTTGTACGTACAGTGTTGCTCTACATCTTGGTAGTAACCACCATGAGAATTATGGGCAAGAGGCAAATCGCTCAACTTGAACCATTTGAATTAGTTATTACCATTATGATTGCGGAATTAGCCGCTATACCAATGCAAGATCGACACATCCCACTGATTAACGGTATAATTGCTATTTTAACCTTGCTCTTCATTCAAGTGACCTTCAGCGTTCTTAGCTTGAAGTCTCTAAAGTTTCGCACCATCTTAGATGGAAATTATAGTATCGTAATAGCCAATGGAATTATTCAGGAAAAAGAGATGCGGGAGGCCCGCTATAACCTTGACGAGCTTTTGGAACAATTGCGCCAGAAAGAAATCTTCAACTTAGACGATGTGGAATTTGCAATTCTTGAGACTAGCGGCGAATTGAGTGTGTTACTAAAATCCCAAAAGCGCCCAGTTACCCCCAAAGATTTACAACTAGCTACCCCCTATGAAGGACTTCCAACTGTATTAGTCTTTGATGGTCAAGTTATGGCGACCGAGCTCAATAAAGTTAATCTTAGTGAAGGGTGGCTGCGGGCAGAATTACAGAAACTGGGATTCCAGGACCCCTCTCAAGTATTGATCGCCTCTCTAAACTCTCAAGGGGAGTTATTTTATCAAGCAAAAGAAAAGGCACTTAATCAAGTTAAGGTCAAAGGAGGGGCGCGGTGAAACTTTGGATTGTCATGTTCCTAGTAATTGTAGTAATTTTTGTAGGTGGCATCTATTTAGAACGTTCCATTTTAAAAGCCACCGATAAACTATCCCATGAATTGGATACACTCCAAGCACATGTGAAAGCTGAGCGATGGCAAGAAGCAAACAAATTGTGTGGTGAAATTGAAGAGTACTGGGTTCGTAAAAAAAAGTATTGGCACCCCTTTATCCATAATCACGAGTTGGATACCGTTGCAGAATGCTTTACCCGTATTGTTAGTTTTTTAGATAGTGAAGAAAAAAGTGAAGCTCTGGTAGAAATCGCTGTGGTAAAGGTGCTCTTGGTCCAGCTCCATCATCAGGAAATATTAACCCTCGAGAATATCTTTTAGCGCTTGCCTAGTGTATAGTGTTTGTTAACCTGAGCTGTAACTAACCCCACAAAGGCACCAGTAGGTAAAGCAAAAAACAGCATGTAGGGCAAATAACCAAAGATCCCCATACTCTGGATGACAAAGGCTGCTACCAAAAGCTGAGCTAGGTTATGAGTTAGGGCACCTGCTAAACTGATTCCCAACATACTAAAATGCTTGGAACCAAATTTAAACAGTAAACCCATCACTATAGTACTAACTAAACCACCAAAGAAACTAAAGAAAAAAGTTACAGTCATAAAAGTACCGGACATTAAAGAACCAAGGACTGTGCGTAGAATAGAAACTACGATAGCATCCCTAGTTCCAAAATTCATGATCACATATAAGCTCACGATATTCGCTAGCCCCAGCTTAAAGCCAGGTACTAACAAATCGGTAGGCATGGGAATTAATGCTTCAAATATGTGTAGACCTAGGGCTAAACCTGTAGTTAGCCCTAGATAGACTACACGTTGCGTATTAGAATATGCCACTGGTGCTCCCCTTTAGCCATGTATTTTATTAGCACCGCTATAAACGGTCAATATTCCTCCTTGGAGAAAAACTTTCACCATGGACGTTGTTTCAGCGAATCTGTAACTTTGCTCGCCAATAGCTACTCCCACATTCGGGTGAACTAGATTGGCTGCAATCCGTCCATTTTTAACAATTCTGGCGGTTGTTGCAATGCCGGTAGGACCACCAAATTCTTTAGCCGTAATATTGCCATCATTTACGATCACTTCACCGCCACGGACTACGCCATTAGGGATTTTAAACTCTTTACCAGCTAAGATAGTAGAATAAAAACATCCCTGTCCTGTAATTTCCACATTCCTGGAGGCTTCAATCTTGCTGTTCTGTAAGTAGCCTACGGTAGCGTCTGCCTCAACTGAGGTAGCGCTTTCTAGTAACAGTTCTTGGGCCCTAAGGAAGGCTAAAAGCCCTTTTAACACATCGATATCGGAGATCTGTAAGGGTCCCAAACCACAGAGACTGTCCACTAGATTGGTGCGTAGTTCTAAAAGATCCTCTGAACACTGTTCCCCAATTTGATCCACGTAATCGGCAAATTCCTTGATGTCCTTGGGCAAACCAAAGAATTTAAGCTCTAGCAGATGTTTGATTAGGTTCTCAAAGGGAATGTTATCTGCTTGTGCCACAATTGCCTCATAGGCTTTGATTAAACTGTTCAGCTGATGCCCGATCTTATGAAGCATACTCAACAGACGAACTTGAGCAACTGTTGCACCACCGGCGTATAGTTGCGAGCGAATCGCATTTTTCAAAACAGTGATGGAACCGCCGGTGCGCAAGATGGCACCACTAACTAGACCATTCACTACAATATTACCGTTTGTGGACTCAACCTTTACGTTTTCTAAGACATTTCCCTTAATAATAATATCACCATCCATGGTGATATTTCCAGTGGAAACATCTGCATTACCATCTAGTTCAAACACATTTGTTACCCTGATTACTCCACTTTGTAATGTGGGCAAACCGGCTGTTGTAGCTATGGCTTTAAGTCCGTCTTCACTTAAGGTCGCCCCTTCTCCTACCAAAATATCAACATCCTTAAGGGGGGCAACCGGAATCTCTTCACCAAAAACATTCATTCCAGGCACACCTGGTTTACCTGGGTCCTTAACCGCTAGAATAGCACCAGGTTCAACTCCTTTGATCCCATGCACTTCGTAATAGTCGATCCGAATAGCATCTGGATCAATTTCAGGAGTGTCTTGCTGAAACACATATCTGATGCTGGCAGCTTGTGGAGGTTCTGCAGGACGTCCTTCGGCAATGGTAAACGAGCCCTGTCCTGAAAGGAGAATTTCATTTGTCAATTCTTCGAGTTTTAAGCCAAACTTTAGACCTTGAATCTGGGCAATTTCTTCTACATTCTCAACAGTCAGTGCTGGACCCTCCACTAAGTCTTTCTGAAGGGTTAGTGTAAGTTGATTGGTGGGAGCGTGATCTGCTAGCTTATAGATCACACCGGGAGTTCTTTTCCAGAATAATTCTGTCTTGGTCTTTTCAGCATTAGTGCGAATTTCGTAGTGTAACTCAGGCTCACGATTTTCTGGTAAGATAATCTCCAATTCTTCCAATCCGTCTGTAAGAC
>JAAZLB010000261.1 GCA_012799535.1 Bacillota bacterium
TGATTGAAGACCCAGCTCTTTTAGAACACGAACCACTCTTGGCTGCACCATTAGCCTCTTTACAATCGGCCATTCCCTACCCATTTGAAGCCCTGGCCCAAATGGATAAGGCCGTACGTGACGCTGTTGATAGAGTGTTAATCAAGGGAGAGACTGTGGATCAATCCTTTGATTGGCTAGCCAAAGAAGCAGAGAAGGTTTACAAAGAAGTCATTTTAGACGAACTATAGGTTTAATAAAAAGGGGAGGAGTACGCTCCTCCCTTTTATCTTCTACGACGGTTTAAAGGTGGGAAGAAAATGTGGTACAAAATTCAACGTAAGATTGCACCCTATGTCTTTATCTTACCGGGTGTTCTGTTTTATCTCATGGTCACCTTCATTCCAGCCATTATCGGGGTAGGTTTGTCCTTCACAAACTGGTCAATCATTACTCCGAAATTTCGTTGGGTGGGTCTTCGCAACTACGAACGGCTATTGACCGATGAGTTGTTCAAAGTCTCTCTGATTAACACCTTCCGCTATGCCATTTGGTTGATCCCAGGTGTAATCATCTTTTCCCTGTTATTGGCATTACTTTTAAACAGCAAAGTCCGAGGAATTACCTTTTTCCGCACTATTTATTATCTCCCAATGGTTACGCCCATTGCAGTTGCTTCTGTCATTTGGATGTGGATTTATGATCGACGCACTGGTGTTTTAAACTATATTATCGGACTTTTTGGGATGGCTCCCCGCAACTGGCTCAATGATATTAACACCGCCCTAGGTTCTATTGTAGTCATGGGCATTTGGCTTGCCGTGGGAGGCAATATGATTATTTACCTCGCCGCCTTGCAAGGCATTTCTCGCAGTTACTATGAGGCGGCAGAAATCGATGGAGCAGGTGGCTGGCAGAAGTTTCGCTTCATTACCTTACCGTTACTTAGACCAACAACCCTATTTATTGTAATTACCACAACCATGGGTGCCCTTAGAGCTTTTGCTCAGATGAATATTATGACTCAAGGTGGACCATTGAATAGTACTACTACGATTGTCTTTTACATCTTCCAAACCGCCTTTACGGATCTGAGGATGGGCTATGCTGCAGCCATGTCTGTAATACTGTTTTTAATCACTCTAGTGCTCACCTTCATTGACTGGAAATTCCTTGGTAAGGGGGTCAACTATGATGCCGAATAAACAGCACATTGATCATCGTACAGGTCGCCGTCATGTGGCCCGGGCTAAGGTTCTTAAGGTGCTAACTTACATTGCTTTAGTTGCCATTGGCATTATTATGCTCATCCCATTCTTATGGATGGTTTTGGGCTCCTTTAAGAATGTGCGGGAAGTTATGCAGTTCCCCCCCACCTTTATTCCAAAAGACCCGACTCTTTCTAACTATAGGGAGGTCTTCTCACGACTACCCTTTGCCCGCTACTACCTTAACACCATTATCACTTCGGTGATCCCTACGGTCATCACGGTAATGACCGCATCTATGGCAGGCTTTGGGTTCGCAAAATATCGTTTTGTCGGTAAAAACTTCATTTTCTGGCTAATCTTGGCCACCATGATGATTCCCTATCCTGTAACGATTGTGCCCTTGTATGTTATGGCCTATCGTGCAGGCTTAGTGAATACCTACACTGGATTGATCATCGTTAATCTCTCTAGTGCCTTCGGAATTTTCATGATGAGACAATTCTGTTTAACCATCCCTGAAGATCTTTTGGATGCGGCAAGAATTGATGGAAGTAGTGAGTTTGGGATCTTTTTCAAAATTATTATCCCCCTCACCAAACCAGCCTTAGCGACTTTGACTATTTTCACCTTCACCGGGAACTGGAACGCTTATATGTGGCCCTTACTGATGGTAAACACGGATAAGCTTCGGACACTGTCCCTCGCTATCCCCCTCTTTAATGGTCAATACGCTTCGTTCCCCAACTTAGTCTATGCCGCTTCGACCATGGCAGTATTACCTGTAATCGTACTCTTTGTGTTTAATCAACGTTATTTCACAGAAGGAATTGCCATGTCCGGACTCAAAGAGTAAAACTTAAAAGGGGGAAGACATGATGGCCTTATTACGAAAGAAGAACTTCAAACAGCTTAGTGTCGCTTTTGTATTGGTCCTTTTATTAAGTTTCCCAGCACTAGCAGAAACTCCACAGGTGAAAAACGTCATCATGTTGATTGGTGACGGAATGGGTGTTAGTCATATCACCGCCGCCCGCATTGGGGCGGATTCACCTGATGTGGAGCTTAACTTAGATACTTTTAAAACTATAGGTTTAGCAAAAACCCACTCCGCTTCTAGCCTAGTGACAGACTCTGCTGCTGCAGGTACCGCTCTAGCAACGGGCGTGCGGACCGACAATGGCCGAATTGCTACGGATCCGGATAATAGGGCGATGATGAGCCTCATGCTTCTAGCTCGAGATCGGGGTATGGGAACAGGGGTTGCGGTGACCAGCAAACTAACAAATGCAACACCCTCCACCTATTTGGTTCAGGCTGAGAGCCGTACTTTTGAAGATGAAATTGCAGAGAAAATCATCCAGTCTGGGGTTAACGTCCTATTGGGAGGTGGCTCCGAAACCTTTGGGGCTCACCCCTTTACCAAACAACCACGGAAGGGTAGTTTAATTAGTCAAGCAATGGAAGAAGGCTATCTCTACGTGAAGGATCGGGATGAGTTGCTAGCCTTATCTCCAAGCAACACTCAAAATGTGCTAGGCCTTTTTTCTACTGGTAATCTTAGCTATGACCAAGAACGTTTTCCAGTAGAACCTTCTTTAGCAGAAATGACTAAAGTCGCAATTGAGCTCTTAGAGGGCTCCCCCGAAGGATTCTTCCTCATGGTGGAAGGCTCTAAGATCGACAAAGGTAGTCATTACAACATGACTGAACAAGTAATAGGTGACACGATTGCCTTTGACCAAGCGGTAGGTGTTGCTTTAGAATACGCCCGTTCAAGGGATGACACCTTAGTTATCGTCACTGCGGATCACGAAACTGGTGGTTTTGGTATTACTGGTGGCTCACCAGATGGTTCTAAGGTTAATCACGCGTGGCTGATCACTGACCACACCGGTGCTATGGTTCCTGTCTATGCCTATGGACCAGGTGAGGCAGTATTTGCTGGTACACAGCATCTTACCGATGTGGCTAAAAAGATCGCCCAGCTTTTAAACTTCCACCCCTTCCCCGTGTATGTAGATGAAGTGGAGACTGTGAGCCAAGCACCAGAGCATGTGGTGTTTGTCATTGTAGATGGCTTTGATCCTTACTACTTCTCCTATGGGTTACCGAATATGGAGGCTTTTGCAGCCGATGGGGTCTGGGTCAAAAAAGCCAA
>JAAZLB010000262.1 GCA_012799535.1 Bacillota bacterium
AAAGGAAGAGACCAGGATAACGGAAGTTATGCAGACCGCTGATGTCCAAGTAATCGATAGTGCGATTCTGCCTCAACGACCTGTAAAACCGAGAATCAAACTTACCATTGCCATTGGTGCTGTCCTAGGCATGTTCTTAGGTGTAGGGATAGCATTCTTAGTTGAATTCATGGATACAACTGTAAAAACCAAAGAAGATGCAGAAAAACTACTGGGTATCCCCGTTCTCGGCCAGATCCCCGATTTTGATTTGGTGGAGCAGGATCAGAGAAAAAGTTTTTTTGGTAAGTGAAGGACGTGAAAAAAGTGCGCAGACAGGTCAGACAAGAGCAAAATAATAAACGTTCCCTAATTGTACACAATGATCCAAAGGCTATTGGTTCAGAGGCCTTTCGGACGTTACGAACGAATTTACAGTTTACAAGCCCAGATCACGAGTTGAAGACCATTTTAATCACTAGTGTGGGTCCGGGAGATGGAAAATCTACAGTCTCTGCAAACTTGGCGGTAGCCTGGGCCCAATCTGGTAGCCGGACGATTTTAGTAGGATGTGACCTGCGCAAACCGGTAGTGCATCATATTTTTAAGACAAGTAATGCTCCTGGTTTAACTGGGCATTTAACCGGTTCGGCCAGTTTGGACGAGGTCATCAAGCCTAGTGGAATCGAAGGATTAGATGTAATTCCAGCAGGTCCCGTTCCTCCTAATCCCGCGGAACTTTTACAGTCTAAGGCTATGGCCAATACCATAACCCAATTGCGGGAGCAGTATGATATTGTTATTTTTGATGGTGCTCCTACCATTGCGGTTACAGATGCAGCGGTCATGGCTAGTCAAGCAGATGGAACGGTTTTGGTCATTAGGGCCCACCAAGTACCTAAAGATGTGGCCTTGCATGCGAAAACCCTTTTGGATCAGGCTAACGCTCGCCTCTTAGGGGTAGTTTTGAATGGAGTACGTCCCCAGGATCAGAAGAACTACCACTACTATTATTACTATGATGATCGGGATCAGGCCATATGATTGACCTCCATACTCACATCTTGCCTGGGGTAGATGATGGTTCAGTTGATTTAGAAATGTCCTTGGCCATGGGACGTTTTGGGGTAGAGCAGGGTTTGAGCGTGGTGGCGGCTACACCCCATTTTTATGAGATTCCTGATTGGGGCTCAGTTAAGGCAAAGGTGGCAGAGTTGCAACAGGCCTTTGACGAAAATCAGATACCCCTCAAATTGGTAGCTGGGGCAGAAATTTTTATTGATCTAGATATTTTAGAAATGGATACGGCCCAGATTCCTACTTATGGGGATGGGGGCAAGTTTTGTTTAATTGAGTTTCCATTAAGGCAAGTGCCCATCTATGTGGAGCAAGTGCTTTTTAATCTGCAAACTAGGGGAATCACTCCTATAATCGCCCATCCTGAGCGTTATACGGAAGTGGTGGAAGATCCTAACCTAGCTGTGCACTGGATTAATCAAGGTTGTTTGATTCAAATGAACGCGGGCAGTATTTTAGGACGCTTTGGTAGTAAGATTCAAGAGGTCGCGGAAATTATGCTCACCCATCACATGGTGCACTTAGTTGGCAGTGATGCCCATGGCTCTGAGCGCCGTAGGCTCAATTTGAAAGAAGCTTTCCAGGCTCTCGAAGCTCTGCTCGGGTCTGAACAGGCTTTAGACCTAGTACAGACTAATCCTAAAGAAATTTTGGAGGGTATCTTTGAATCTAACACAACACCTCAAGAATATCGGAAGAAAAAGCGCTTCCTTTTCTTCTAGCGCATAGGTTCCCCTGGTTTTTCGTATATTAAAACCAGGAGGTGGTGTAGTGATTTTTTGCAAGCACGCCCAGACCACTCAGGATGGCTGTGGGAAACTGGAATTTTATTGTTCTCGTTTTAGTTGGCGCATGGATTGGGATTTGCTAGAAAAATGTAAGTCCTGCTCTGAATATAAGCGCATGTAAGGGGAAACTGATGTGATCCCATGGTTGATTGTTCTGGTCTATGTAGGGACCCTCTTTGTCTATGCGGGTCATGAAGCCTCTAGTGCCGGT
>JAAZLB010000263.1 GCA_012799535.1 Bacillota bacterium
GGAGGAAGGTAAAATCCTCAATATCCGCGGAGAAAGTGAGTTCATGCCCGATTGATTGGGCCTGTTGTTCAGGTATTACTGGCCGGTCATCCATACCCCGGGCTAGATGGTAAATTTGCGTTCCAAGAGCGGATCCTACCTTTTCTTGGAGCCAAGTTTCTGAATGGGGTAAAATATCCCGCACATAATGGAGATTAAGATCATGGAGTATGGCTTCGGATTTTTTGCCCACACCCCAGAGTTTGCCAACGGGTAGATCGTATAAGAATTCCTCTACTTCGTGTGGGCGCAGAATAGTTAGACCATCTGGCTTTTGCCAATCTGAAGCCAGTTTAGCTAAGAACTTATTAGGGGCAATACCCACAGAGGCAGTAAGTCCCGTTTCTTTCCGAATCTTTGTTTTTAAACTCTGACCCATTTCTTCTAAACTGGAATAAAAGTGTTCACAGCCAGTCATATCTAAAAAGGCTTCATCAATGGACAGAGGTTCTACTATGGGAGAAAATTGGGGAAAGATGGCCTGCACCTGCCTGGATACTTCTTGATAACGTTCCATGCGACCGGGGATGAAAATACCGTGGGGACACAAAACTACCGCCTTAGCAATGGGCATGGCACTGTGCACTCCAAATTTTCGAGCTTCATATGAAGCGGTGGAAACCACTCCCCGGGGAGAATCCTTGCGACCGCCAATAATTAAGGGAAGCCCCGCGTATTCTGGGTGGTCTAAGACTTCCACCGCGGCAAAGAAGGCATCCATGTCTACGTGCATGATAGTTCTCATAAAAAAGGTGCACCCCCCTTCTTTTATTTGTTCTGTACTTTGTCTGTAGTTTCCTGCGAAAGAGGTGTTAAAATGAGAGATCCTAAGGTCAAGCAAAATGCTTATTTAGTAGCGCTCCAACAAAGTTTCCAACGGGATTGGGAAGTGGAGGAAAATCTGGCAGAACTAGCAGAATTAGCTACTGATGCGGGCCTGAATGTAGTGGATACTTTTGTACAAAAACGGAGTTATCCAGAACCAGGCACCTTCATTGGCAAGGGAAAAGCCTTGGAGCTTGCGGAAATTGTGGAAGGAGATGATCTAATCATCTTCGATGATGAACTCACCCCCGCGCAACAGGGTAATTTGTCTGATTTAATTAATGCCCCTGTAATTGATCGGACCCAGTTGATTTTAGATATTTTCGCCCAAAGAGCCCAAAGTAACGAGGGTAAGATCCAGGTGGAATTAGCTCAGCTTAATTATTTATTACCTCGCTTAACTGGCAAGGGTAAGGCCTTATCCCGTCTTGGTGGTGGTATTGGTACAAGGGGACCAGGTGAAACCAAACTAGAAACAGACCGGAGAAGAATTCGCAAACGGATCTCCGATTTAGAGGCTGAGTTGGAAAAAGTACGCCAAACCCGTGGCTTACAAAGAGAAGGACGGGCTGGTACAGCGGTACCGGTGGTAGCGTTGGTAGGTTATACAAACGCGGGTAAGTCCACCTTGCTTAGGGCCTTAACCGGCTCTGATGTCTATGTGGCTGATCAACTTTTTGCCACTTTGGATCCAACGATCAGACGTTGGGATTTAAAAGATGGACGTTGGGTGTATTTAAGTGATACGGTAGGCTTTATTCGCAAACTTCCTCATACCCTAGTGGCAGCTTTCCAGGCTACCTTAGAAGAAGTGGTGTACGCGGATTTGTTACTTCATGTTATTGACGCCAACCACCCCCAAGCTCTAGAACAGGCGGAAGCGGTGGAAGAGGTGCTGAAAGAAATTGGTGCCACCCAGCCCGTTATTTCGGTGTATAATAAGATTGATTTATTATCTCACCCCCTAGAGGTGCCACCGCCGGATCAAGGGGTCTCTGCCTTTACAGGACAAAATTTAGAGGCACTCACTGAGGCGGTCTACGAATTTTTTGCCGCCGATTACATTATCCAAGAATACTTTTTCCCCTTCACCCAATTAGGGGAGGCTAGTTTATTACGGGACAAAGCCCATGTTTTAGGGGAAGAGTTTGGGGAAGAGGGTTTGTTAATTAAGGCGGAAGTGGATCCCAAAACCGCGGCCATGCTCCGCTCCTTTGAAAAAAATTGAGGCAGGATTTTGGCGACGAACTAGAGAAATTATTCCTGTTAAGAGTAGTTTATTGAGGTGAGATTGTGGCAACGCATCAAGGTCCGTGGTTAGAAGTAATAGTTGGTTCAATGTTTTCAGGTAAATCAGAGGAGTTAATTCGGCGGGTGAAGCGAGCGACCATTGCTAAACAAAATGTATTGGTGTTTAAGCCAGCTTTAGACCATCGCTATGGGGTAGAAAAGGTGTCTGCCCATAATGGGGCATCGGTAGCCTGCACTCCGGTGGTGGAGCCAGAGGATATTCTCAAACAAATCTCCCCAGATACCCAGGTTGTAGCAATTGATGAAATTCAGTTTTTTCCTCCGCCCATTATAGATGTGTGCAAGACCTTAGTACAAGAGGGGAAACGGGTGATCGTGGCCGGTTTAGATCAAGACTTTCGCGGTGAACCCTTTGGGGTTGTACCCCTCCTAATGTCTTTGGCAGAAGAGGTGACTAAGCTGAACGCCATTTGTGTAGTCTGTGGTCGGCCTGCTAGCCGTACTCAACGTTTAATTAATGGGGCACCTGCGAACTACCATGATCCCATTATTTTAATCGGAGCTACAGAAAACTATGAAGCCCGGTGCAACATTTGTCATGAAGTTCCAGGTAGACCTGGGGGAGTTTAGTTATGGCTCGTAAGAAGAAAAGGCAACCCTATGTCCTCTTTATCCTAATTATGCGCTCTATTGTGGTGGGCACCGCCTATTATTTGGTCCGAGGGTTATCAGGCCTCACTTCTTCCTTTGTGTCCATTTTCGTTGGTTTTTTAGCCTTCGATTTGATTGTGGCCATGCCGAAGTTTTCCTTACGCTTGAGGCACTGGGGAGAATTACTAGTGTTACTCTTGCCTCGGATTAGCGCTACTGCCATTAGCCTGGGGACTGGTTTACTCTTGGGGGTAACCTTTGGAGCCTTGACCAAGTTTGGCTTACCAGTCTTGATGGGAGCGATTTTCACCCTAGGTCTTTCTTATAGTATTTCCGCGGAGGTTAAGGGGAATATTTCCAATTATGTAGGGATGATCGCGGGGATCGAAATGTTTGATCAAATCAGCCGCCTAGATTATTTTGCAGATGACTGGTGGCAGGATGTGGCTGGACCTGCTGGACGTTTAATTTATGGAACTTTTCTCTCCCTATTTCTAGGTTGGCTTGTGGGCATTGTGGTGGGCAGTTTCACCCGCCTGTTCTTACCCCGGGGCTTTCGTTCCTTAAAAAGCACCGCCTATAGTCAACCACTCTGGATGCGCTCCTTTCGGGAAGTGGTCCATTTAGATGAGGATAAGCTGTTATTGCAGATTGAATTATGTGAAGACTCGCCCCTTGCCTACAAGAGTCTCGCCGAAAGTGGTCTAGGTCAGGATTACGGGGTTCAGGTGTTATCCATTATTCGTTCACCTGAAGAGGTGGTTTCACCTCGAGGTGCAGATGTACTTTTACCATTGGATCAACTAGTGATGGTCTTGCCGTCAGAACAGGCCGAGACCATAATCGAATTAATGAAAGGACGCGTGTTAGGTGGCTAAATTTAACTACGGCGGTCAAGCTGTAATCGAAGGCGTCATGATGCGGGGGCAATACCATTCGGCCATTGCCGTACGGAAAGTGGATGAATCCATTTCCCTGCTAGAAGAAGAAGTTAAGATGTGGTCCGATTCCTATCCCATCTTAAAGAAACCTATTATCCGTGGTGCGGTAGCTTTAGTAGAGACTATGATTATGGGGATTAAAAGCCTCAATTATTCCGCAATTGAATACGGGGAAGAAGAGGAACAGCTTACAACTAAAGAGCTAGTGCTCACCATGGGCTTTGCCATTGTGTTAACTGTGGGACTGTTTATTGTCTTACCAGCCTTTTTGTTACGCTTTATTCAAGCCTATATTTCTTCCAACCTTGTCCTAAATTTGGTGGAAGGTCTGATTAAGATTAGTTTCTTCATCCTCTATATTTTAGGAATCTCTTGGATGGATGATATTAAGCGGGTGTTTGCCTATCATGGCGCGGAGCATAAAACGATTAATTGTTATGAGGCCGGGGAAGAGCTCACAGTGGACAATGTGGCTAAACATAGTCGTATTCATGCCCGCTGTGGAACTAACTTCCTACTCATCGTGTTAATTACCAGTATCTTTGTGTTTTCGTTTTTCGGTAGACCA
>JAAZLB010000264.1 GCA_012799535.1 Bacillota bacterium
AACAAGCAAAGCTAGCACTCTGGGTCCCTGGGATAGTGTTGATTGCCATCACCATCTTCCGGGGACTTTTTATTTTCCTCAGGGGTAGGCTGGCGGCCAGGGCTAGTGAGAACATTGCCAAAAATCTTAGGGATCAACTCTATGACCATCTCCAACACCTCCCTTATAGCTATCACAAACAAGCGGACACAGGAGATCTTATGCAAAGGTGCACCTCTGATGTGGAGACCATTCGTCGTTTCCTAGGGCAACAACTAGTTGAAGTGGGTAACGCCCTATTTATGCTGGTGTTCATTTTATCCATCATGTTTCGGGCAGATCGACGCATGACCCTGTATTCCATGCTAGTGGTTCCCTTCATTTTCACTTTTGCTTTCATTTTTTTCCGCAAGGTAAAAACTGCCTTCAGAGAGGCAGATGAAACTGAGGCAGAGATGACCACCGTCTTGCAGGAGAATCTTACCGGTATTCGAGTGGTGCGGGCTTTTGCCAACCAAGATTATGAAATTGATCGCTTCGCAGAAAAAAACGAAGTACACCGAGATAAGGTGTATCATCTCATTTGGTTATTAGCTTGCTACTGGTCTTCCAGTGACTTTTTAGCCTTCTTGCAGATCGGTTTAGTCTTGGTGGCTGGTGCTTATTACACGGCTCAAGGGGCAATTTCCATTGGCACCTTAGTACTTTTCACAACCTATGTGGGCATGATTCTCTGGCCTGTGCGACAATTGGGTCGGATCTTGACTGATATGGGCAAGGCCTTAGTGGCAGTAGAACGCCTTGAAGAAATCTTTGAGGAACCAAAAGAACAGCTAGTGGTCAATAACGTCCAACCACCCCTTAAAGGTGCCATCACTTTTGATCATGTTTGTTTTGGCTATGAGCCTGGTCAATTGGTCTTAGAAGATGTGAGCTTTGCAGTGCAGCCAGGGCAAACAGTAGCTATTTTAGGTCATACTGGCTCTGGAAAAAGCTCCTTGGTCCATCTATTAGCTAGGCTTTATGAATACCAGTCTGGATCCATCACCATTGATGGCATCGAATTAAATACTATCGATAAAAGTTGGATTAGAAAACATGTGGCCGTAGTGCCTCAAGAACCATTTCTCTTTGCTAAAACCATTCGCGATAACATTACCCTGGCCCGAGGTGAAGTCTCTGACGAAGAACTCTATGAGATCTGCAGGCAAGCGGCAGTCCACGATGTCATTATGGGTTTCGACCAAGGTTATGAAACCTTAGTTGGGGAGCGCGGTGTTTCAGTCTCTGGTGGCCAACGGCAAAGGATCGCTATTGCTAGAGCTTTAATTACCCACAGTCCCATTTTAATTTTTGATGATTCCTTAAGTGCTGTAGATACAGAGACAGATTTGGCCATTCGCAACGCCTTGCAAGAACGGGCCCAGCAAGCCACTACCTTTTTGATTTCCCATCGTGTCACCAGTCTCGCGCAAGCGGATCTTATCTTGGTTTTAGAACAAGGGAAAATTGTGGAACGGGGTACCCATGAGGAACTAATGGCTATACAGGGAGTTTACTTTAGGATCTGGGAGATCCAAAATTCCTTAGAAGCTGAACTAAGGGCAGAATGAAGGTGATTTTATGCAGGAATTGCAAGAGAATCTGCACGAAGAAAAAATAGATTTGAAGATGTGGCAGCAAATTTTCCACCTAGCCCAACCCTACAGAGGTTACATAGCGCTTTCCGTCTTAGTGTCTGTAGGTTTAGCTGTGGCTGATGCTTTATTTCCCTACATGACCAAGATCGCCATTGATCGTTTCGTGATTCCCCAAACTACTGAAGGTATTGGTTGGTTTGCCGCGGCCTTTGGCCTTTTGATCACGGTGCAAGCGTTCAATGTGTATCTCTTTATTAGTACTGCTGGAAAAGTAGAAACAGGCCTAACCTTTACCATTCGTAACGAGGCCTTCGCCCATTTGCAAAAGCTCTCCTTTTCCTTTTATGACACTAAAGCTGTAGGCTGGCTCATGGCCCGTTTGACCAGTGATGTGAATCGCTTAGGGGAGATTG
>JAAZLB010000265.1 GCA_012799535.1 Bacillota bacterium
ACCTTGTAACTGAGTACTTTTGGTGGCGGTTCTGGTTCTTTGGCTTAGTGCTGGTTGTCCTCTCTATTGGGGCTAGAGGGCTTAAACCGCCTCCTTGGATTCTTTATGGGGGAGCTTTAGCCTCTGGTCTATTCTTACAGGGTTTGGTGTACCTTCTCCGGCTTGAAATCTTGTGGGCATATGGGGGAGCCCGAGTGCAACCACACTTAGGGCGGCTGTGGGTCCGTAGCTTAACTATTTTTGTACTAGCTTTGATGGTCTTAGTGAATGTGTTACCTATAAACTATTCTCCTCTCACCGCGGAACGGGTAGGTATTTTGGTCACTAGTTTGCTTAATCGCTTTACAAGTCTTCCAAATTTACCTAGTGAACCATTTACAGGGGAGAGACCACCTAGTGGCGGGGCGGTAGAGTTGCCCTTGGAAGAAGGGGAGCTAAATCTTATGGGTATTCTTCTAGGTTTAATTTTTCTGATACTCATCGCCGTCTTAGTACTGTTTGTCCTCTTTGTTTTAGGTTGGGTTGTAGTTGCCTTTTTCATGGATGAAGTGGAGCGCCTACAAGGTCTCCCCCGCTTAGCAGTACAGGTGTATAGGGCCTTCACTGAAGCTTGGTCTAATTTTCTTAACTGGATTAAGGACTTGGGAGACAAATTACCCCACTTGGGAGTTCCGCGGAAAGCTGGAGGTTTCATTCCTGAATTTAAGGAACAGTCTAAGCATACCACTAAGCCCATCTTTGCTAATCAAGGGGTTCGGGGCATGTTTAGGCAAATTGTGCGACTAGGTAATAAACAGGGGTTAGTTTATCGGAAAAGCCAAACTCCTGGGGAATACGGGCAAACCTTGGGGGAAGAATTATCCCAGGATCAAAGGGAAGTGGAGACATTTTTCAAGGGCTACGAGCGAGAACGGTATAGCCAACGTCCCCCTAGTGCAGAAGAACAAGCAAAAATTCTGGCTAGTGGTTCTAAAATTCTAGAAGAACTGAATAAGAGGTGAGGAGATGGCAGAATTGATGGTACAAGCAGTGGCAGATTTTGCCCGTACAATGGAAAAGAATATGTCCCAAGTTATGGTAGGCAAGGAACAAGAAACGAAGCTTCTCTTAGTGGCCTTATTAAGTGGGGGGCATGTTTTATTAGAAGATGTACCTGGGGTGGGTAAAACCATGCTAGCAAGATCCCTAGCCACCTCCTTCGGAGGAACTTTTAACCGGATTCAGTGTACCCCAGATCTTCTTCCCTCTGACATTACAGGTGTGTCCATCTACAATCAAAAATTAGGAGATTTCACCTTTCGGCCAGGTCCCCTTTTAGCCCAAATCGTCTTGGCAGATGAGATTAACCGGGCTACTCCTCGCACCCAGTCGAGCCTTTTAGAGGCTATGGGGGAAGGACAGGTCACAGTAGATGGGGTCACCTACCCCCTGGAGCAACCTTTCATGGTTTTAGCCACCCAAAATCCTGTGGAGTTTGAAGGGACCTTTCCCTTACCTGAAGCCCAGCTAGACCGCTTCTTCTTACGCTTAACTCTTGGTTATCCTTCTGTAGCAGAAGAAAATGAGGTGCTAGTGAGGCTCCAAGAAGCCCACCCGATTCAAACACTACAAGCTTGCACTACTCCCCAAGAGGTGGCCAAGTTGCAAAAGCTAGTGGCTAAAGTTCATGTGGAAGCATCTGTCCGGGACTACATTGTACGCCTTGTCCACAGCACCCGAACCCATCCCCAAGTGCACTTGGGCGCATCACCCCGGGGGAGTCTCGCACTTTTACGAGCCGCCCAAGCCTTGGCGGCCATGGATGGTCGAGATTTCATTTTACCCGATGATGTGCAAGTTCTAGCTATACCTGTCTTAGCCCATCGCCTCACCCTAAAGGTAGAAAGTGAGCTTAGGGGGGTTAGTGCCATTAGCATTATTAGTGAGCTTTTACAGCAAGTGGATGTCAAGGCGGAAGAAATGGGGGAAGGGTAGAATGTCAATTAGTTTTCTGCATTGTAGCGATCTGCACTTAGGTTTTTCCCAATTTGGTTTGGAAGAACGTTTTTTAGACTTTGGCCGTGCCTTTCAGGATTTGGCCCGAGTAGCTCAAGAAAAACAAGTCCACTATTTGTTGATCGCGGGTGACTTTTTTAATAAGCGGACTATCAACTCCCGTACCTTGTCCCAGGCGGTACAGGTGTTTGCTGAGTTAAAAAAGACTGGAATCAAGGTGATTGCCATTGAGGGCAATCATGATAAGGCCCCCTATGGTGAAGGGGATTCTTGGATGCATTTTCTCCATGAACAGGGTCTAATTTACTTACTACAGCCAGAATTTACCGAAGGGAAGCTGGTCCTTAACGAACAATGTCTCCTTGAGTTTCCAGGAATTCGTTTTGTAGGTTTAGGTTATTTAGGATCCATGACCGCCAAAAGACTCCAAGAACTGCAAGAGCTTCTAGCTCCAAGTGAAAAGTTTACTGTACTTTTGTTACATGCAGCCATCGATCAACTCTTACATTTAGGTGGAGTGGAGCGGGAAGCCCTTGTTGGTCTAGAAGAATTAGTTGATTATGTGGCCTTAGGGCATATTCATGGTCGTTATGAGTTAGAGGATTGGATCTATAATCCCGGTGCCCCTGAGAGTTGGGATCTCGGTGAAGTGGGAAAAGAAAAGGGTTATTACCATGTGGTGATTACTCCTGACGGCAAGACGGTTGAGCATCTCCCCAGTTCGCCACGGCCAATTTACAATCTTCAAGTGGATCTTTCTTCCCTCACTAGCCCTTTAGAAGTGGCAGATCTTTGCTTGGGAAATTTAGAGAGTCAATGGAACCCTGCCAAACAAGGGGCCATGGTGCGCCTAGAGCTAATTGGGGAGGTCCCCTTTAACCCCCTCTCTATTATCCAAACGGAATTAGTTGAAGCCCTTCAAAATTCCTTTCCCCTCATTCATGTGGAGGTGTTTAATCGGGCTACTCTAGAAGGGGAAAGGGTGATTGAGCTCACTAGTAGTCAGTTTAATCGTCAACAAATTGAGTCTGTGGTCTTGGAGGATCTAATGCGACGTAACTTCGCCGCTTACGATGTAGAGGATCCAGAGTTTGTAGAAGCGGGGGTAGAGGTGGCCCAAGCTTTAAAAGAGCTGAGTGTTGCCGGTGATCAGGAAGGGATGCTCTCTTTGATCAAAACTTGGACTAAAAAATGGGGAAGGGGGGAGGTAGGTCATGCAAATTCATCAATTGAGACTGATTAATGTGAAAAGCTATGTGGACGAGACCTTAGAGTTTCAGCCAGGAATTAATTTTATTTCAGGCATCAATGGGGCAGGTAAATCCACTATTATTGAGAGTTTGGGTTATGCCCTGTTCGATTATAATCCCTATGTATTAAGGCAATTTTTGCGGGAAGGTGCTTCCCAAGGAGAGATTCAGGTTTTAATTGAGGGTAGCGATGAGCGACTTTACCGGGTGATTCGGAAGTTTACTGCAGGCTCTAGTATTAAGTGGGAAGTATGGGACGAGGAAACCTCCGCCATGCTCGATGAACTTCATGGAAGCGAAGATGTGAAAATCTGGTTAAAAAGGGCTATGGGCGTAGCCCCAGGTGATGATCTATCTGACCTGTTTCGTCAGGTAATTGCGGTACAGCAGGGGCAGTTTACTACCCCTTTCTTAGAAATCCCTAGTTCTAGAACCCAAATCTTTGACGCTGTTTTAAAGGTGGAGGACTATCGAAAAGCCTTCACCCAAACCT
>JAAZLB010000266.1 GCA_012799535.1 Bacillota bacterium
ATGTCAATTAACTACTTAAAGGGAGCAGGTGGACCGCATGGGAATCTAACTGCAAGAAACCCTTTTGTCCTGGTTGGAAAAGCTTTTTCATATTGGGATTACTTTGTAATACGGTTACCTTGTCTCCATTTGGTAAGACTACTCGATACTCTACAGAAGAACCGAGATAAACCGCACTTTCCACTTCAACTGGGATCCCCTCTTTTTCGCTAAGGAAGAGTGCTTCTGGTCTAGCTACCACTAAGACATCTTGCTTGAGTTTCTTCGTGATCTCCTCCACCTTAACATTCTGGTCAAAAACCCTCACTTCGCCCGTTGTTCCCTTAATTTCACCAAGTTTGCCAGGTAAGAAGTTCACCTTGCCAATAAAATCTGCCACAAATTTGCTGTCAGGGCGCTGGTAGATTTCCTCAGGTGATCCTACCTGTTCGATCTTGCCCTTATTCATAACCACGATTTTATCTGATAAGGCCATGGCTTCAGACTGGTCATGGGTCACATAAATAGCGGTTATTTTCAGGCGTTGTTGAATCCCTCGAATTTCTTCCCGCATATGCTCCCGTAGCTTGGCGTCTAAATTCGAAAGGGGCTCATCAAAAAGAAGTACCTGGGGTTCTACAACTAAGGCCCGAGCCAAGGCAACCCTTTGCTGTTGCCCACCAGATAGCTGACCAGGAGCCCGCTTACCCATCCCCTCTAGGCCCACTAGATGCATGATTTTCTCCACTCGCTCTTCCTTTTCCGCCTTAGATACCTTACGAAAACGTAGACCGTAGCCGATATTTTCTTCCACCGTCATATGGGGAAACAAAGCATAGCTTTGAAACACCATGGCCGTATCTCGCTCGTTAGGTGCCTTGGTGGAAATATCTTCTTGACCGATGAGGATTTGCCCAGCACTAGGCATTTCAAAACCAGCCACCATTCTTAAAGTGGTGGTTTTTCCACATCCAGATGGTCCCAGAAAAGTGACCATTTCACCTGGCTCAATTACCAAGTCAATACCATCTACTGCCCGTACCTCATGCCCACCTGGGGCCGGAAACACCTTTACCAATTGGCGTAATTCAACTCGTTGTGCACACATTGTTCTGTCCTCCCTTAACTCGGTAGCTGTCGATTAGCAGTATCGCCAACTACTAAGCGCATGATGGCGAAGGCTATTAAAACAATTATAATCAAAATCAAACTTAAAACTGAGGCGGCCCCAAGACGCATAATTTCGGTCTGGGATAAAATCAACACCGTGAGATGATGCCACCTAGCTGATACCAAGAAGATGATGGCACTAACTGCAGTCATACTTCTAGTAAAAGCGAAAAATAGACCTGCTAAAAAAGCGGGCTTAATTAGGGGCAAAGTAATATGGGAAAAAGTGTAGCCCGTAGAGGCCCCAAGATTAGTGGATGCCTCTTCGATGGATTTATCAATTTGAATCAAGGAAGCTACCCCTGATTCGATCCCCACCGGTACTTCCCTAAAGACAAAAGTAAGGACAATGATCGCCGCGGTTCCACTGAGTAAAAGGGGTGGTTCATTAAAAGCTAGAATATAACCAATACCTACCACCGTGCCAGGAACTGCAAAGGCGAGCATGGAGATTAAACCTAACAGTCTTTTTCCTGGAAATTCTTTACGAACTAGGATGTAAGCAATCACCATACCTAAAATCCCTGTAATGGGGGTGGCAATCAAAGCCAGAAAGACTGTGGATTTAATACTGTTATAACCCACATCCCAGGCATAACGCCAATGTTTTAAAGTGAAATTGAAATTCACACCCCAAGTGTCCACAAAAGCACCCATGATCACAGTACCATAAAAAGAAATGATCACAAGGGAGATTAAGGAACAAAAGATGAACAGGCTCCAACGTACCCAAGGACTCACCTCTAGAATTCTACGACTAGTGGGTTTGCCTGTCACAGTCACATAAGACTTTTTCGATACCCAATAGCGTTGCACCAAAAAGGCAATCATAGCAGGGATTAAGAGCATCACTGCGAGAGCGGTCCCCCGGGGGGCATTGAACATCCCAGTAAATTGCAGGTAAGCCTGGACAGAAAGAACCTCGAAAGTGCCTCCTAGTACCATGGGATTAGCAAAATCAGCTAAGGAAGTGACAAAAACCAAAAGCCAAGCACTAGCTAGACCGGGAACAGAGAGGGGTAAGGTAATACTCCGAAAAACTGCAAAGCGAGATGCTCCAAGATCTAAGGCACCTTCTTCTAGATCGGGACTAATCCCCTGCATAACTCCGTTTAGGGTCATATAGGCGATAGGGAACATGCTGATGGTTTGGACTAAAACTAAACCCTTTAAACCATAAATATTAAAATTGGTCAAACCTAAAAGCCCCTTAGTAATCAAGCCATTTTTGCCCAAAAGCAAAATTACAGACAAAGTGAACATGAAGGGTGGTGAAACTAAGGGTAATTGGACCATCTGTTCAAAAAACGGTTTGCCAGGCATGTCCGTGCGATTGAGGGCGAAGGCAAACAGAAAGCCTACTATTGTAGAAGCAGTTGCAGTTAGGGTTCCTAAAAGAAGACTATTATAAAAGCTTTGCCTCAGCCACCATTGCCCAAAGATGTATTTATAGACATCTAGTGTAAACACATCGCGTGGTTTCACACTGAGTAAGATCACCTTGTACAAAGGATAAACAATAAACAGGAATAAGGACACGCTAATAATAATTAAAGTGACCAACAGTATGGGATCTTGCCTCAGCTGCCACCAGCCACTAGCACCCACACCTGGTTTGCGCTCCCGAGGTTTGGCTATTGCCACAAGCATCTTCCTCCTTTAGCAAAGGGGTCCCCCTTTTACAGGTAGGGACCCCTCTATTGCTTACCGTTGACGGTATACTTCGTTATTCCACTTCTCTACGAGACGCTCTTTTTCAGCCGCTGCCCAGAGGTCATCTTGGTCAATGACATTAATGGCTGAAATGGGCACAGCACCCTCCATGAGAGGTACATCAATAAAGGGAACCACGTTGGTGGAAGCCAACAAGATAGCTGCCCGTTCGGTTAGAGCCCAGTCATAAAGCTTTTTAGCGTTCTCCATTTGCTTGCCACCCTTAATGAGGGAGATGGAGGCCACTTCGTAGCCAGTACCTTCTTGAGGAAAGGTAATGTTCACTGGGTAACCTTCTTGCACAACAGTTACTTGGTCGTGAGCGTAGCCAATACCAACTGCCACCTCACCGAGACCGGTGGCTGGGTTGGGTGCGTTTCCAGAACGGGTGTATTGTTGGACGTTCTTATGAAACTCTTTGAGATAGGCAAAGGCTGCATCTTCACCCCAGAGTTGCACTAGGGTAGCAATAAAGTTATAGGCGGTTCCAGAAGTACCTGGGTTAGCAATCTGAATTTCACCTTTTAATTCAGGACGAAGCAGATCCTGCCAAGAGGTTGGTGGATCAATACCTAATTCAGCTAGGCGGTTTTTGTTAGAAATGAAGCTGAGGGCTCCAACATAAATACCAGTCCAGTAATGATCTGGATCTCTAAATTGAGCTGGGATGTTTTCCGCATTGGGAGAAATGTAGGGCTCGGTTAAACCCATGTTCTTAGCTTCCATATGGTTGAGACCCACCCCACCAAACCACATACTAGCTTGAGGGTTACGGCGTTCAGCATC
This sequence comes from Bacillota bacterium, assembly GCA_012799535.1. Classification (GTDB taxonomy): domain Bacteria; phylum Bacillota; class Limnochordia; order Darwinibacteriales; family Darwinibacteriaceae; genus UBA4996. The sequence continues at coordinate 3,649 of JAAZLB010000266.1, forward strand.
CATTCTGGCAACTGCTTCACCACCAGAGAGACGGACCCACTCTACCTTAATCCCAGTGTCTTGTTCAAAGGCATCAAATAACAGACGAGCGGTAGGTTCAAATAAGGTAGTGTAAACAGTGACTGTTTCTTGAGCACTTACAACTAACGAAGCCATTAGGAGAATAACAATAACTAGAATCGCACTTTTTTTCATGATAACTTCCCCTTTCTTTTTCCTTAGAATTCCAGTGCTTAACAAATTAGCCTCCTTCGCCATGACTTAATTAACTACCCCTTAATATTCTCGACTACTCAGGGTTTTCCTTCTCATAATGCTAACAGGGACAAAAGAGACCACCTCCAAAGTACAGAAGGTGGTCTAACTCTTTAAATTAACTTAATTTTTCTTGCCATTCATCTTCTTTGAAACCAATCAAAACTAGCCCTTCCCCGATCAAGAGGGGGCGCTTAACGAGTAAACCGTCGCTTGCTAGGATCTCAATTTGCTCTGCCTCAGAGAGTTCAGGCAGACGATCCTTTAACTTTAATTCACGATACTTTTGCCCACTCGTGTTAAAAAATGATCGTAAGGGATATCCTCCCTGGTTGAACCAGGTGGTCAATTCTTCTACACTGGGATTTTCTTCTTTGATATCCCGGAAAGTGTAGTTAATTCCTTGCTCATCGAGCCACGCCCGGGCTCTTCTGCAAGTGGTTCACCGAGAATAGCATAAAAATAAGTAACCCATGGTAATCCTCCCTATGCTAAGTGTTTCAATTGTTGAACGAGAAATTCCAAATCGATGGTCTTTTTAGCACCTACTACTTCTTCTAAAGGTAATGAACTAGGTAACCCACCAGAAACCGCAACCATTTTTCCACTTTGACCTGCTAAGATTAGATCAACCGCTTGGTTAGCGTATAAAGCTGCCAGTTCAACATCGGCAGGAACAGGGGCACCACCTCGGGCTAAATAACCGAGAATCTGTACCCGGGGAGCTCTACCGGTGGCTTCTTGATATTTTGCTCCCACCCAATGGCTTACCCCTTCGAAGGCAATGTTACCAAAGGCATCGCGAGGTTTATCAGATAAATCGTAACCTTCAGGTCTGATCCCTTCTGCAACCACTGCTAAAGCTGCTTTGCCCGTGGTTTTCTTGTACCGTTTCATAGCCTCAAAAGTCTCTTCCATGCTCATAGGTCCTTCTGGACACATACAGGCACAGGCGGGGGTGTTTAAAGCAGTAGCTAAAGCTAACCAACCAGCATCCCGCCCCATGATTTCCACAATCATGTCCCGATCATGGGCAATATTACTGTTAATAACTGAATTTATATTGTAAGCTGCTTGCCTGACAGCAGTGGCGAAACCTAAAGAACGATCCGTTCCCCGGAGATCATCATCAATAGTTTGAGGGACACCCACCACATTAAAACCACTTTTGGCTAAATGGGCCGCCACCCCGAGGGTATCATCTCCCCCCATGGCGATAAGGGCATCCACTTTGCGCGCTTCTAGGTTAGCTAAAACCAGATCAATTTGACCATCCTTAATGGGGTTTTTCCGAGCGGTTCCTAAAATGGTTCCAGGAGTGAAACGGGTGCTTTCTAAGCTAATCTTATCTAAAGCCACCGCTTCGTTGCCGACCAAGCCTTGCCAGCTATTTTTAAATCCTAACAAGGTATGCCCTTCTTGATTTAGACGTTGGGCCAAAAAGTACAAAAAGTCATTAATTCCTGAGGAGTCTCCGCCCCCTGTTAATACTGCAAAATTCAAATACATCCCTCCTGATCTTCAACATAGCTTGAATGATGTAGGTAGTTTTCTTGATTATTCAAGGTATTCCTCCTTG
>JAAZLB010000031.1 GCA_012799535.1 Bacillota bacterium
ATGAAGCGCTCGAACTGATAGCCGTTCTCGTGGAGAAAGACCGCATGAGACTTCTCCATATCGCTCATGAAAACATCCATGTAAGGAAGTTCCATGAAGGCCTCATCTTCAAGCAAATCGTTACGAGGTTGGAGAATCTGTACTGTTTCGAGATACTCCCAAGGATGGTCAAGCATATAAGCAATAAATTTCCAAGCCATCTCTTGTTTGTTCTTAGGAGTTTGGGCATTCACTACGAGATAGTGACCGTAGTAGGAAGCTCGTACATCGTTTACAGCATTCTCAAAGACTGGGAAAGGAATAACTCTCCACTCACCACTATCATGAAATTCAGGATTATCAATTTTCAAGCGTCCCTGTTGATAATACCCGCTCAGGCACATAGCCATGTCATTATTATCTTTATTCCAAATCTTCCGAGGAGCCGGATAGGTTGGGCTACCTAGGTTACGGCCATGGGGGCCCCAATCCTTAAAGAACTCTAGAACCTGAGTCCAAGCGGCTTCATTAACGATAGCAGTTTTGCCATCATCACTAATCAACTTGCCACCTAGTTGTTCCACCATGGGTAGAACAGATACTAGATAGTATGGATACCGGAAATCAAAACCACGACGGAGTACAACATCCCCATCTCGAAGGACTAGCTTTTCGGAGATATCAGCCATTTCCTCCCAAGTGGTCGGTAAATCCTTGTCAGGGTCTAAACCAGCATCCCTCCAAACCCGCTCATTAACATAAATGGACCAGTTGGTTAACTCTAAAGGTAAACCATAGATAACCCCATCCATGCTGATGGGATCAAAGGTGCCGGCCTGGTAATTGCTAATGAGATCCTGGGCATCCTTATAGCCAATGGCCTCGTAGTTAACGGGAGCTAGGCGTTGGTGAATCATGTAACCATATTCTTGCTCAATAGGAAGATTAAAAAGATCCGGTGCATTATTTGCAGAAAAAGCGGTGAGAATCAAATCACCCATTTTACTAGCTTCGTTTACAACTCGCTTAATTTTGACATTAGGATACATCTTTTCAAATTCTTCGATATACCGATTCTCAATCATAGTCCGGTTATCGTCGGTGTGGGTCCAGTAAGTTAACTCGATTGTTTGAGCGCTAACCGCACTCACAAATAGTAGCATAGTTAAAGCGAACACCATTAATTTCGAGATTCTTTTCATCGTATAACCCCTTCCTTTTGGAAAAATGTGGCGTAAGCCCCCGGTAAATAACTCACCCCCTAGATATTATAACTATTTAGGCACTGATACAACATCAAGCAAACATTCCACACCACTGCCTAATACTCCTGCAATTCAAACCAGAACAATAGGGAAAAAAATACCCCTTCGCACAAGGGGTTAACTTACTTTGCGAAAAGGGCGATGTTCACGGCACCAGTTGATTACTCGAATCCTAAGTGGCATATGAGGTTGGTCTTCCGCTAATTCCTTTAAATCACCTTGAAAGACCACCCGTCCATCTAGATTCAAGAAATCTTGGGGGCGCACCAAGTTTGAAGGACGCTGAAAGTCCACGATCCCACTATTATACAAAATGTAGTAGACAAATTGGGAACAAAGAAAACGATCCTTTGCTGTTGTGGGCTTCTTAAAGATGCCGTAAATGAGTCCACGATAGTTATACTTATAACGAGAGCTATTAGCGATAAATTCCTCTAGTAACTCCCGGGCTTCATTATAACGTTCTTTAGGTACCTCAATTTCCACAATTACCCCCGGAAGCTTGCGAGAGATCTTGTAGATACCCTCATTTAGGCGCTCTTGCTTAAAGCGACCAACAAAGGGATTATAAGTAGTTCGCCTTCCAAAGCTGTACATTTCTTCTAAATCCTTATCAAAAGATAGCGCCGCGTGCGTATAATCATCCCTAGTGAACAAATGAATCAAACGAGAAATCATCGTGTTAGTTCGAGTTAACACAATATATAGATAAGCTTTTTCCAAAACTCGCCCTCCCACAGCAAATCCTATTATTAATCATACATTGCATTTGATATAGGATCAACTAAGAAAATGGAGAAAACAGACTGACAACTGATTCCATAGCCCTTGAAATGACGGTTTGCTTTTGAAATCTCGCATAGTCCAATTCCATACAATTGAGAAAATCCTCTTCTAAAATCGTGGCGTACTCTTGGTTCAGTTCAAAAGACTCAAAATAGGCATACAGTTCGTCGTCCCTCTCAAGACTGCGCACATTAAGATTAACCGTGCCAATAACTAAAGCATTATCATCGATCAGCATGGTCTTTCCATGCATAATCCCCTTATACTTGAATACTCGCACCCCGCTATCTACTAATTGGCGGAAATAATAGTTTTTAATGTTATGGTGAAACAAGCCACCGAAAGCGTAGTACGCGGAAGTCATTATCCGCACATCTACCCCTCTCCAGGCCAGTGTTTTTAAGCTCTGCAAAATAGGATCAGAAGGGGAAAAATATGGTGTCTGAATCCACAGACGTTCACTTGCGTTATTAATAAGAGCAAAGTAACTAGAGTTGATTACGTCTTGGTTTATATGTTTGTCAAATAAGCCGTTAGCTACAATTTGGGTCTCCAGACTTCCGCTGAATTCATTCTCAGGAAAATAATGTTTAAGCCGTTTACGAAAACCTATTTTTTGTTTCGGAGAAGAAGCAATCCAATCGGAGATGAAAATGTGCTGCAAATCGTGGACACTATGTCCTGTAAGGCGAACATGAGTATCCCGCCATTCCATTCCCCGAACCCCATCTGCATAATGATCACCAGCATTCATACCACCCAAATAGCCAATTTGGCCATCAATAATTACAAGCTTTCGGTGATTGCGGTAATTCAACGCCCGAGCATAAGGCCTAATGCCCCTAACCTGACCCCCCGCTTCTCGTAATTGCCAAAATAACCTCCGTACCCATGTAAAAAAACAACCAAAGCTATCGTAAAGTAGTTTGACTTCTACGCCTTCTTGGGCTTTTTCTTTCAAAATATTAATCAATTCTTGGCCCCTACGATCATTATGAATGGTGAAGTACTGAACATGAATATGGTCCTTGGCATCACGAAGATCTTGAAAAAGTTGTTCGAATTTTGGTTCACCATTAGTGTAAATCTCCACATCGTTATCAGAAGAAACCATACTTCCGCAGCAACGGACGTGAAACTTCTGCATATCAGAAAGAGTGTGTGGGCTGGGTCCAGAATTCACCTCTAAGATTCGATCCAATTCATTAAATTGATGTCGATGGCGTCGGCGAATCTTTTCGCGCTTGTAATCCCAATAGCTCTCGCTACCCAGCAAAAGGTAAAAAACCACCCCTATTACTGGGAAGAAAAGCAAGACCAAAATCCAACTGAAGCGTTGCATAGGCTTTTTGCGGCTAAAAAAAACTAGCATCACTACAAATAATAAATAAGCTATATACAGTAAAGATAAAATTTGCTTCATTCAAAAATCACTCGTTTCTCAAATAGCGTCAAAACAACTAACTGGTTAATTAAGCATTGCAAACATAAATCCTGCCTGTGAAGTAACTCGAAAAAGCCTAAGATGTTCTCAATACATCTTAGGCTACTTGTGACATTTGATTACCTATCTCGTTTGATCTCTGGCACAAAGATTCCGCCCATAATCACTTGATAACATCCCTCGATGAGATCCGTTAAAGATCGCTCCGGCTCAGTAACCACAACCGATAAGGCAGCCGCGTTAATGGTACCAAAGATATTAGCCAGAATTAGGTTGGGATCCACAAACACGAATTGACCCGCACGTTGGCCTGCCACTATCATGCCACGAAAATGACCAATAAACCGATCGTATTCAGCCCAAAATTCTCCATCAAATTGTCGTCTGATGGCTTCAAGATCCAGAAAATCCATCTTTTCACGCAAAAGTAACATAAAGCCATCCCGATTTCCTTCAAAGTAGGTGAGAATGGAGCTAACTAGCTGATAAATCTGGATTTCAAAGGGTTCCTCAGCAATCACTTGTTTCATCACAAAGCTATATAAACCACCTATTGTATCTTTAATAACCGCATTCCATAGATCTTGTTTAGTAGAAAAATAGTGATACATTGTGGATTTGCCCATACCCAAAGAACGGGTAATATCTTCCATACTAACCGCGTAAAAGCTACGCTGAGAGAACATCTCCCGGGATCTTATGATTATCTCTTGCCTCCGATCTCGCATGTACGAAGTTGCCCCCTTCCCTAATCCTATTTGCACAAAAAATAGCGACCAAGGCGTAGGTTTTTTAACCTACACCTTGGTGACCCTAAAAGCCAACACTCACTCCAATTAGAACTTGTGTTAAATCTCCCATCTTCTTAAACAATGAGTCCTCATCGCCACCGGGGATGGCAAGCCTTCCCATCGCCTGGGTTGACACTATTATGAAGGTTATCAAAAACTACCGGAACATTAATAATATGACCGATCTCTAGTACTTCACTGATATTGTAAGATTTATCATCATTCTCAATAACAAGGCGCCGTTTGACTGAATCATCTAGTTCGTGATAGTTTTTTACGAATCTTTCTGCCGATCCTATCTAGCCCCCTAATAGATTTGGAGAAAACCCTTTCATCTGCTATCATTCAAATCCGCAAACCTCCCGATAACGGTCATCATTCAATGATAGATGAGACCAGAAAATGGAAAACTCCAAGCACTCTTGGGGTTTCTCATAAATGAAACGGTCGTCAAACACCGTATCTGTTTTAACTGGCTTCACCATACCGGCTGTAGAAAATGGGGCTTACCGCATCAATTTCGAACATCTCCACCAACCTGAAATAATCTAGTGAGAACGCCTTCATTTGTTGCCATCTCTAGTAACAGGTACTCACCTTCATCAAAGCAGGAGGCTGTAACAGACCAACATAACAAACCCTCTCTAATATTTTGACCACAGGTAGCTTACCCGCGCCTCAACTTGGAACGAGCCCCTCCTACTTAGGCTTCTTAAGGTCCTTAATGGGCATAAGATTAACCCCGAACATTGCAACACCTAAAACGGACCCAATGATTAATCTTCCTCTCTTTCTTGATCCAACCTCTTCGTTAAACGATCACCATCAATTGCTATTGTTTAACCCAGTTTCCACTCTTTTTGAAATAGGTTCCAGCACCGCCTTGAGAGTATGCATCCTTGAAGTCCTCATTGTAATCAAGCAAACTATTACCAAGTGTTACGTTGGAGCCAATAGTGATAGTGGTTACATTAACCCCCCGCTCAAACGCATAATCGCCTATGGACACATTATCCGGTATTTCCAAACTAGTAATTGTGGGCGAGCCAAAATTGGGCTCAGGATTATCCCCGAACGCACCGCCCCCAACATTACGTACGCTGCCTGGGATTTTTACTTCAACCAGGTAATTACCGCCAAATGCAGAACCGCCGATATCTCTTACGCTATCTGGGATCGTTATATTCTCCAAGGAATTATTCAGGAATGCACTATTGCCAATATGTGTTACACTGTTTGGTATAGTCACACTTGTGAGTTGGTTTAGCCAAAACGCTCCTTGCGCTATGGCAGTTATGCCATCAGGTATGGTTATACTAGTAAGTTTATTCGCTGTAAACGCATAGTCACCAATTGTCGTTACGCTTCTCGGTATGTCCACGCCCACTAGAAGATTATTGTTAAAGGCCCAAGCTTCTATAGTAGTTACACCATTTGGTATGACTACATTAGTAATTTGTGCATGTTGGAATGCCTTTTCTCCAATGATTGTTACTACCTTCCCATTGATACTAGAAGGAATCTCCGGATCCAACTTTTCGTCTAAATTATTGTGTTTACCCTTTGTGTGATATTTTGTTATGGTGCCAGTATTGCGATCAAACTCAAAGTAATCTGCCATAGTGGCGTCCCTATAAGTCGCTGTTACAGTAACGGCATGGTTCGGCATGGTGAAGCTAGTTGTTTCAGCATTCACATCAGCAAAGCTCCCACCACCTGAAGTTGTCCACTTGTCGAATGCTTTACCGTGCTTTTCCGGAGCATTAGCACTTATTTTGACGACCGCACCTTCAGCATAATCTCCACCACCGGTTCCGTCTTCTATAGTAAGAATATTGAGCTCAACTTCACCTGCTTTCATTGTTCCAGTAAAGTCCACAGCGGTGCTTGCCTTAGAAATTTCTCTGTTATTAGGCTCAAAAGTGTATCCTTCTAAGAGTGGGGTCAATGTGCAGATGCCGGTTAGTCCAGTCAATACGTATTTCCCGCCATTTGTTGTGGTAATTGTAGTGTTCTTACCCCCCGTAACCACAAGCTTTACACCATCTATTCCATCGCTGTTTCCATCCACGACCTTACCTGAGGCAGTATAGGATTTACTATCTCCCCCTCCTCCAAAACAACCGGTCAAGCTCAAAGCCAAAACCACCAATGCAATTATGCAACACCCGGTTTTGCTAAAACGGAAATGCTTCATTACCCTCTCATCTCCTCATTTAATCTAATATCATTACTCCAAATGTCCCGTGCGTTGTCCTACCTTCACAGTTGAGTTTAGAGCAATGGACAAGCAAAGTCGTCGCTCAAAAGTATGAAAAGGCACAAAAAAACCTCATACTTTCGTATGAGGGGCTAGCTAAACCTTGTATTAATCGGCACTTTACATCACCTGTCGTTTTGTTTTCTCAACAAAGTACTGATAAGCTCAGCACGGCTTGTGACAGCGTATTTTGAGAAGATGTTTCGTGCATGGGTTTTCACCGTACTTTCACTGATATATAAAGAGGCGGCTATTTCTCGGTTCGACCTACCTGAAAGGATCCACTCTAGTACTTCCTGTTCTCTAGCTGTCAGTGGATCAAGGGGCTCTGTCTTGTGAAGAATCGCCGTCTGTTGATCGGCACTCATACTGTCATAGACCGCAAGATAAGCATGGTTTTTCAGCAGCTTAACCAGCCGAAGATTAAGCCATGGCAGGATCGCGACGGTGACGCAAAGGATACCTAGGGCAAGAACAGCCACCTCCGCACTGGGAACCTGAACAGACGTCACGGCCACTCCCAGAACGCCTCCTAAAAAAACGCCCAGCACATTGGCGGAAAGCCCGATGCCAAACACCCTCGTTGGATTATCAGTATAGTCGAGCATCTCTCCAAGAATACTCCACCAGAACAAATCAAAAATACCGCAAGCGCCGAGCATCAGTGTATCCACAACAAGATAATCAACAGTGGCTCGGCCCAGAAGCATGAAGGAGACGAATGCTCCCATAATCATGGCCATTCCCAAATATAAAACCATTGACCGCTTAGCTGTCTGTGGCAGGTTCCGCATCAACACTAGGGCAAGAATATAGGGAACAGCCCAATACCAACTAACCAACCCTGTAAGGTGTTCAAACGCGGGATTCATTACTTGATACATTAGGCCGGAATTGATCGTAATGATTACGACAAAAATACAAAGTAATAGCAATGGTTTCCAAAGACTGTTGACCGCGCTTTTGATTTGCCCAGGCGCAGAAGCCTCACTTTGGGCAGGTAATGCCATTGTAAACACTATGCCGAGTAGAAGGCATAGGATTGAACAGGCAAGCCCAACATAGGGGGACCAATGAATAGCGATAACATTCACGCCAATCATGATAATATTGGAGTAGATTAAGACATCGGCACTTGATTTGATACGCTCATTTTTGGGCGTATGTGTTTTCAAAAATTGGCCCCAGGACGCCACTGAGCAACCGCTTGCAAAGCCGCCCACTAGCAATCCTACCATCCATAGAATAGAGGGATCAAAAAAGAATGGAATTGTTGCAACTACGCATAGACCCATACCAACTAGCATTATATGTTTGGCTGCACTCGGAGATTTGACAAAAAAGCCACAAGAGAACAACCCGACAAAGTGCGTAACCATCCCCGCAAATATGTACCGAGAAGCTTCCATCTGGTGCAAATTGAGCAAGCGATAGAGCACCTGCCCCTCAAACTGAAAGGACAGGATATGGGCAAAAAAGACAGAAAACGCGAAAATGGATTTAACACGCCAGCTTAAAGACTTAGCACCGTTAATCACTTATCAAGTGGCGGAGCCCCATTATTAAGGGGAACCAAGCCGCCACCCCTCCCTTCGCAACTATAGATTAATGACTACTCTATAATTATAACATGTTTGTCCGCCCGCGACACCGTAGAATTGCCTGATCCTTTAAGCCATTATCGGATCTCACTCAAAAATATTCCTATTTCTTCTGCGATTCTTTCATACTCAATATCGTGGACATAGTGGGAGCTATCCAATTCAACTAGCTTCCCATTGGGGCTGTTTGCAATAAAAGTACGTTGAAAATCGAGCCATTCTTCTTCGACCCATCCTGTTCCCTGACCGCTAGAAGAAAAAGCCAAAATTGGAACATCAATCTTGCCATTCATCGCTACCAATGCCGCATTCTCCTTTATTTGCTGCACTTCATTAATCATTGTTTTGGTAGCTGATCGGCGATAAAAAACGATCTTATAGAGCTCTTTTTCTGCATCAGTTAATGTACCATATTTTATAGCATCACTCTCCGCCACACCTGGAATCCATCTAATAATGCCTGTGTCAGCCATGAATTTACCAAGCCTAATCATGGGTAAATTAGGTTCATAAACCCCATAGGCTTCTGGCACTGCCATATCTAATCCGATAATTGCAGAAACTTCATTCGGGTATGATTGTGCCCAGTAGATGGCCTCAATTCCAGACATAGAATGGGGGCAAAGTACAACTGGGCCTTCAACACCTACTTTTGCAAGAGCTTGCCTTGTATCAGAAAGGATGGAGTCAATATCTCTATCTACATCAACCACATCGCTAAATCCATATCCAGCTCTTTCAATAACAACAATACGGTATTCATCACTCAGCAAAGAATATAGAGATTTGAAATCCAAGACAGGTGAACAAGTCCCACCACCAGACATGAATACCAGCGTTGTAGCACCGCTCCCTTCGGTATACACATTTATCAAGTACCCATTTACTTTTACCTGCTGTCCTAGGGGAACAAATAGCTCATCTTCTTTTGAAATCCGAATTCTGTGATTAACGTAACTCATAAGAACAAAGACCGCAATTGTGAGTAGAATAACACCTACTAGTCTCACTATCTTTTCCACACTTTCACTCCTGTGCTAAATTTTCCGCTCAATTCGATCCCGCAAGTCGGGTAGCCTATTACAAGTCTGCGATGGGTCATAATCAGCATTTCCAATCAATCTTCCCCACTGTAACATATACCACATAAATTATTTATCGTTGGGTCGTCCAATACCATTTTCCCATGCCCAGGCTATAACTTGCTCTTGAGAGTTTAGCCCCAGTTTCTCTTTGATTTTCTCCATGTGATATTTTACAGTCCTCTCGCTAATAAAAAGCTTCTTTCCCACCTCATAATAAACTAGACCTTGCGCGACCATCTCCAGCACTTCTAGTTGCCTCTCATTCAAAATCCCTTCTACATCAGGTGCTTTTTCACGGTGGGCACTCCTAAATTCTTGGAGTATATGCATTTCTAGTCCCGGAGCAAAGGGGATCTTACCTTGCTGAAGTTCCAAAAGACCCCGGACGATGTCCGCACCGTTCAGATTCTTGAGCAAATAACCCGCGGCTCCCGCCCTAATAGCTCTGAATAGACTCTCCTGGTCCTCAAAACTAGTTAGTATGATGACTTTGGTTTCTTGAAGTTCAGCTGTGATCTGTTTAGTAGCGGCAATACCATCCAAAAGTGGCATGCTTAGATCCATTAAGAGTACATCTGGCTTGTAGATACGGGCCTTTTCTATGGCGTCTTGGCCATTTGAGGCCACAGAGACTATCTCAAAATCGTCGCTGAGAAGATTGATCAACGCTTCCACAAAAAGTGGATGATCATCAGCAATCATGATTCGCATGTTACCCTTCCCCCTTACCCTTGGGAAATTCTACCCGCACTTCCGTTTTGCCTGGAGTGGAGTGTACCGAGAAATCTCCTCCTAAAAGACGAGCCCGTTCTTCCATAATACTTAAACCAGAACCCCCATGCTGGTTGTCTACATCCATTCTAGGTTTAAAGCCCACACCGTTATCAGTAATAGTTAGCACCCACTGCTCCCCTTGGGAATCTAGTTTGATCTGAAGCTGTGTAGCCTTAGAGTGTTTCAAAACATTATTCATAGCCTCTTTGACAATGTTTGCCAGCTGCATTTTTACTTCCACCGAAAACTCATGCTCCGGGATGTTAAGAATAACATTGTCACGGCTAAAGACTGAGCTTTCCACAAGTCTACGCACTTGTTTTTCGACGAGCATTCTGAAGCTCGAGTTTAGGTATTCACTATATCTTAAGTCATGGACATAACGGCCCATTTCAAGCTGGGCTTCAGCTACTATCTCCCCAAGGCGACGAAAATGACGGTCAACGGTTTCATCGTTTCTCTTTTGCCGCTCACGTTCGATGGCTTTGATTTGCATACTGCAAAACCCAAGGATTTGACCGAGATTATCATGGAGATCTTTTGTAAAACGGTCGCGCTCAGCCGAAACAGCCGACTCCTGTTGCTCTAAATAAAGCAGCTCTTGGGCATGTTTCAACTCAGTAATATCATGCAGCACCAAAACCCAACCCCGCAGGATACTCTGTCCGGCTGGAATAACAGAGACCGACGTCTCGTAGTAACGCTCTTGGTCGCCAACTTGCAATTCAATAAGATAAGAGGATTCAAAGGGACGGCGAGAAATCAGACCAGCTAATTTAGGGGAGATGACGGTCAAGGGAACTCCTAAGACTGAAGCCACAGTATTTTGAGGAAAAATGTGATGAAAGGCAGGGTTAACATCTACAATGCGGCTAAGGTCATCTACTACGATAACAGCACTTTCCATGGCTTCTAACACCTTATCTCGGGCAATAGGTACGAGCCTAAGAAGATGAAAACGGGAGATTCCCCAAACGATTAGAGCTCCAGATAAGGAGAACACGATGGGGGTAAGATCAAAGTGTTTTACAGGGCTTAACCCGGTAATATAGAGTAAATTGCTGAGGATAACAAGCCCAATGCCCCCGAAGACAAAGAGTGATTGGCCCCTGTAAACCGCGTTTTTGTCGGCTAAAGTTCTCAAGACTAAGGCAACTGAGAGAAAGTTGAGGAGATATGAGTGGGCAAAATGAACCCAGAACCACGGCCCGTACTCCTTGGCAATAACAGGAAAGGGTCCAGAGCAATCTAGTCTGAATGAATGCCTAACAAGTCCTAATGAAACATCGGTCCAGACTAAAGTGATGGTGACAATAGGCACAACCAAAACAACAAAAAGATTTCGTCTATTCGCCCATTGGAGATTGCCAGTAAAATGAAGCACTGTAAATAACCAAGCGACGGGTCCCAACGCATAGGCTATGTACTGAACATTAGCCCAGATCAGTTTGTGTTGCAGAGTAAGGGCAGAGATTTCCAGGGCGTTAGCGATAGACCAAAGGGTACCTATGGCCATGCACGCGCCAAACACCTTAGTACTCTGCCCACTTTTATGTCGTAGCCCATATATTCCAAGCCCCATTGTAACAGCAGCGGAGGCAATTAGCAGCACAATATACGGTATGAACTGGTATAGCATACCATCACCCTTTACCAAAAGGCAATCGAGGTTTTAACAACCCTCTTAGGTATATTTTACCAGTTCATTGCTTTGTTTACAACAATTGATGTTGGAAAAGGATGCACTACGGTTACTCGTAATCAAAACCCCAGGTTCTCTGTACAACACCGCTACCGCGGATCTCAATTGGGTTAGATGAAAACCCCCACCCTTTGAATATCTCAGACTCTTCTAACGGTACCCCATTGCTATCGCTAAGGTAGAATGTGTCAACCCGGTTCCAAGATGTATAAAGATAGACATCGTGGTCATTAGGATGCTGGAAACTCCAACTTTTTGTCACTGTCGTCTCTTCCTCAATTCTTACCGACTGCTTTGTGACGGATCTGATCTCAGCTGTAAGCTTTGTTTGAATATCACCCCACCCCCAGCGAGCGGAGGCTGTCGTTTCAGAAGTGACACTCCACATCAGTTCAGTGGCATGCTCCTTAGTTGTGCCGGTGCGATGAGCCACTGAGCGGGAATAGTTTGTTCCCCTATCCAAGACCTCAATATCGATACGCTCAAAATGCACACGATGACTTAGTTTAGGTATCTCGGGAATCTCCGAGTAATGAAGACTATTAACCCAGCTGTTAGGGGCTGGACTATCAGCTATCATAACTTGTCCATCCCAGGCAAACCGTGCCCATACATTAAAGATACGACCGGTCGCCGTAGACTTTAACGGCACCGAGTTGGAGAAGAAACTCAAATCATTGGTGGAGATAATCTGTGTTTCTGTCCGGTCTGGCATAAGCTCGAAGGCCGATTCGGGCTTTGGAAAGGGATCCTGCATTTCACCAAGGAGTCCTAACGTCTCGATTTCCAAATCTGCTTGCAGTTTCCCATAGGTCACCTGCAGTTTGACTGTGCCCTTGTGATCCCAATCAGATGCATAAAAGACAGCTTGGCTGCCATTTGGTTCAAGAGATCCATTTCCGCTCACGATCTCCCATTGGGGCTGAAATGTGACGACCTTTCCTTTCTCAGTTTTACCTACTGCAGTCACAATCGCTGTTTCCCCTGCCAGGAGGCTACTCTTATCAACAATCAATTCTAACGAGGTAATCGGACCTGCTCCAAACAAACAACCTGAAGTCAATACTGCAAGAAACACAATTACAACCAAAAATTTTTGCCTGATGTGCCTAGCCACATAATTCCCTCCTCTACTTGTGTCACTCTGATCGTATTACCGGGGGAGTTATGGCGTCCATAGCACTTTAGAACAGTCTGGACCCAAAAAGGTACAGTTTTAGCTGCACCACTTGGCTAGACAAGCCGGCATTTGCTCACATGAAGAATTTGAAATTTAGTTGACGAGTAACGCACTCTTTTGCTATAGTCAAATAAGATACAGTTGTAAATAACAACTGTTGTCAACTACAACTTATGTGGGAGGTTGCCATGCTCATTCAAGATCTTGTTATCATCGCAAAAAGTGCGAAAAGCTATA
>JAAZLB010000267.1 GCA_012799535.1 Bacillota bacterium
GTCAATCTTTCTTTGGCCACCACAAGGGGGGAATTAAAGCCTTAGGTATTACCTTCCACCAACGGCGTTGACTTCCGTATACATTTTTAACTAGGGCTCGAATCAACGCCTCCTTTTCTGAAGTATAAGGGAACCAATTTAACTCACTACGGGCCCGCCCTTTGCTTTCCATCACCGCCCGTGTGGTGCAAAAGACCCTTAACCCCTCTGGGCCGTGATAAGCCCCTAAGCCACTATTCTTCACCCCACCAAAGGGTAAATGGGGATTAGCCACTGTGATCATAGTGTCATTAATACTAATGTTACCTGCTTCAAGTCGTGAAGCTATGCTTCTAGCCCTGACAAGATCCTGACTCCACACACTAGCACCCAAGCCGTATGCGGTGGCGTTAGCTAACCTGATCACTTCTTCATCACTAGAAAAAGGAGTGATTGACACTACCGGTCCGAAGCTCTCTTGGGTAGCAATATTCATTCCCCCATGCACATCCACTAACACTAGGGGTTTGATTTGTAAACTATCTGAATCCCAGGTTTGAGGATCGTCTCCTAAAACCAGACGGGCACCTTTGGCGATTGCATCTGCCACCTGGTCTTTAACAACCTGAACTTGATGTGTCCAGGTCATGGTGCCTAGTGTAACTTGTTGGGCTTCTTGTAGAAAACGCTCTAAGAAGTCCCCATAGATTTGTTCTTGAACATATATTCTTTCTGTTCCGAGACACACTTGTCCGCAATTGGTGAAGCTTCCCCAGAGAGCCCCTTGTACAGCCCGTTCTAAGGGAGCATCTTCAAGGATTATTAAGGGATCCTTACCGCCTAATTCTAAAATAGTGGGAATCAACTTGTTAGCCGAAGCTTGTTGGATCTTTCTACCAGTGGCAACAGAGCCAGTGAAAAAGATCAAATCTGGATCCCCCTGGACCAAGGCTGCTCCTACTTCTCCATCCCCCGAAACAATCTGGACTAAGCCAGCTGGAAATCCCGCTTCAGCAAAGAGTTTTTCAAGATAACCATCTAATTCGCTAGTCACTTCCGACGGTTTCAAAATCACCGCATTCCCAGCTAATAGTGCACTTAGTGCAGGAATTAGGGTAAGCTGAAGTGGATAGTTCCAAGGGGCAATAATTAGAACAACCCCCATGGGGTGATACTCAATCCAGGAACGTCGACCCCAAAAAAGTAGCGGGGTACGGGTTTTTGCTGGCAATAACTGACGAGCCCCCTCCCGTTCCCAGTAGGAAATAGTGGTAAGGACCGTGAGAATTTCAGCGGTTAAAGCCTCAAAAGCTGGTTTTCCCGTGGTATGTTGTAAGATTTCACTCAAATCCTCGGCCCGATCTGCCAAAACCTTCTGGAAGCTCCGAAAATAGGTAAGACGACCCTGGATTGAAAGGGATTTCCAGTGTCTGGAGGCCTCCTCGGCAGTGGAGTAAATTTGTGCTACGTCCATAGTAATCCTCCTTTTAAAAGGCCCCATCATAGCTGATGGGGCCTAAATCTAACAATACTCATCTGAGGCAATAACCTGATTACGTCCTAAGTCTTTTGCCCGGTATACTGCCTCATCTGCTCGCTGCAAAAGCGAATCATAAGAGTCAGCATTACCAGGAGTGGCACTAGCCGCACCAACCGAGATGGTGACAATCTCCGCAACTGTGGAAGCCTCGTGTGGGATTTGCAAATCTATAACCGCAGTTCGTAAATTTTCACCGACCTGTAAAGCCCCCGAACAATCCGTATCTGGAAGTAAAGCCACAAACTCTTCTCCACCCCAGCGTGCCAGCAAGTCTCCTGGTCTTTGTAGGGTGTTGTGTAAAGTTTTGGCAACCAATTTTAATGTGTCATCTCCCTGAAGGTGACCGTACGTATCGTTATACGCCTTGAATAAATCTAAGTCGATCATCAAAACAGACAAAGGGGTATTAGAACGTCCCGCCCTCATCCGCTCTTCTGCAAAAGCTTCGTCAAAGCGCCTGCGATTAGGAACTCTAGTTAATCCATCAATCCGGCTATCCCGCTTTAAGAGGTCTTTATATCGTTTTAGTTCTAGGTGATTACGGATCTTAGTTTTGACAATGGGAACACTAAAAGGCTTACGAATGTAATCCATTGCCCCTAATTCTAAACCATAAGCCTCGTTTTGATCCCCTTCAAGCGCGGTTAAAAAGAGGATGGGAATATCTCGGGTCTTAGGGTCACTTTGCAATTCTGCACAAACCGCGTATCCATCCATCTCCGGCATAATGATATCCAGCAAAATCAGATCAGGCATCTGTTCTTTGACCATTTCCAAAGCTTCTAATCCATTGCTGGCAACCCTTAGGTCATATTCATCTTGGAGTACGTTGACTAAAATCTGGGCATTTAGTCGCACGTCCTCCACGATCAAAATCCTTTGTTTACGTCCTAAGTCTAGTTCATCATAATTCACAAAAATAAACCCCCGACCATTTACCCTCTAGGCATTCTATTTGGCCAACACCCCACAAACAATTTCCAAATCGATGGTTAACTGTTGCGCAGGGTTTCCCGAAATTACTCGATGTTCAGTTAAAGGTGTCATCTTTACCACCTGAGACCATAACTCTATTGGTAAGGAAACCTGGTAATGCAAACGCTTCCTACTGGTAATTTCCAAGTTTTCCTCCAAGTTAGCCATTACAGCCTCATTGGAATAATCCCCCACATCGTCTAAGCGTTCCCTAAGTTCTTGTAGATAATAGGGGCCTGGAACAACTTTAATGAGGTGACCCTGTGGTTGTAGAATCCGCCGAAATTCTTCATAATTGGCGGGAGATAACATATTAACAATCACGTCAACTGAATTATCCTGCAGAGGTAATCGGGCTAAATCGGCCACGCACCACATTATTAAGGCACTATGGGCACCAGCAAGGCGAATCCCTTCTTTAGATATATCGATTCCCACGCAAGTCGCTTGAGTAAGCACTTTTTCTAAGCGAAAGAGCAAAGAACCTTCTCCACATCCTGCATCTAATATAGTCAAATCTCCAAAGTCTAGGTCACTAATCAAAGTACTTAGCTTAGTAACTAGGGGATCATAAACGCCTGCCTCAAATATCTCTCTTCTAGCTTGAAATAGCTCCCGATCGTAATCACTGTTCTGCTTGGTTGTCACTAAGTTTAGATACCCATTCCGGGCCAAATCAAAATGGTGTCCTTCTTGGCACCTTATCCCTGTTGAAGTATCTGGTAAAAACCCTTCATGGCAAAGAGGACAACGAAACAGCTCTATGTGTTTTCCAAACAAGAGCTGGGCTAGTTCTTTCTTTTTCATAGTCTTGGTCATGACACTCTCCCACTGATGTATATTCTACTTATTCCCCATTGTTCCTTGTTTCCGTACCACTTTATGTTATAATGATAGACAATTCTTGTGAAGAGAGGAATTACCCATGAGAGAGACTAGGCTTACCATGATTAACGAAAGTCTTTTGGAGATTCCTGTTGTTACTTTGCCTCAAGGTTTTCGTTTTCGCTACTTTAAAGAACAGGATGAGGAAACCTGGATCAGAATTTTGACCCAGGCAGGAGAATTTCCTACTGAAGAGGCTGCTCGAGAAAGGTTTCGCAACGAATTTTCTTCCAGTATAGGTGACCTTAAAGAGCGGACTCTTTTTATAGACACCCAAGAAGGTGAATCAGTAGGTACTGCCATGGGCTGGTATAATACTGAATTTAGAGACGGAACCTATGGACGGCTCCATTGGGTCAGCATTATTCCTAATTTCCAGGGCCAAGGTCTAGCCCGTCCCCTAGTTACCCAGGCACTCAAAATTATGAAAGAAAAGCACAACAAAGCCTATTTAACCACTCGTCCTCGTAGCTATAAAGGGATTAAGCTTTACCTGGATTACGGATTCAAACCACTTATGCAGACAAAGCAATGCGCTCAGGGGTGGAATTTGGTAGAAGAGTTCCTAGGCATTAAACTCACCAGTTAAATTAGAGCCTTCTTGCACCGAAGTGCAAGAAGGCTTCTTATTTGTCTATCCTTTGGTTGAAGAATGGAGCCCCTCAGTATTTACAAAGTATTTAGAAAGGCTAAAGAACAGAATAAACATGGGCAGACTGGCCAACACGGCAACCGCCATCATAATCCCCTCATCACTATGGGTTTCCGCCATAAACTTCGTGATGTAAAGGGGAATTGTCTTCATGTGTTCACTTTGCACAATCAATAGTGGCCATAAGAGGTTATCCCACTGAGCCCTAAAGGAAATAATCGCCAGAGTGGCAATGGCAGGTCCCGCATTAGGTAGAACCACCTGAGTGAAAATACGGGGCTCACTGGCACCGTCGATGCGGGCTGCGTCCAAGACTTCATTGGGAAAAGGAATAAGAAATTGACGCATGAGAAAGATCCCAAAAGCATTGGCCACAAAGGGCACAATCAAGCCCAGGTAAGAATCCTGCATGCCCATACCAGTAACTACCATATACAAAGGAATCATAATCGTTTCAAAAGGAATCATCATGGTCGCCATAATTAGCATAAACACGAGATTGCGTCCTCTAAATTCAAACTTCGCCAAGCCATAGCCTGTAACTGAGGACAGCATTACGGTAAAAAAGGAAACAGAAATGGCTACCACCAAAGAGTTAACCGTATTGCGCAAAAACTCATAAGTGCCTTCAGGTCCTCGAATCGCATTATAGAAGTTCTGCCAGTGGAAATGATCGCTTACCCATGGATAAGGAAGCTTAAGAATATCAATGGCCGGCATAGTTGAGGCAGTGAACATAAATGCCAATGGTATTAACACTAAAATACAGCTGAAAATCAAAAACAACCAGATAAACGCCTGAACAAGTTTATCCACAGTCAGATACTTAGTCTTAAATGTGCTCATTATACCAGCCCTCCTTACAGATAAGTGACTTCTTCAGTCTTAGAAACCTTCAGTTGTAGATAGGTGAAGAAGAACATAACCAAAAACAATAAGATACTCATGGCGCTGGCCCGACCAATCCGATAATCCTTAATTGCCGTGTTATAAATATTCAAGGTAATCACATTAATGGGACGAGTAGGTGCGCCTGAACTACTGAACAGGTATTGGGTACTGAAAGTCTTTAAGCACTGAATCAAGGCCATGACTGAAACCAATAACGTGGTCGGTTTTAGTAAAGGAAAGGTGATGTACCAGAAGTTCTGCCACCGATTGGTTCCGTCAATTAAGGCCGCCTCATGTAAGGTATAGGGAATGGACCCGATACCAGAGACAAAAACGATGGTAAAATAACCTATATACTTCCAGAAGTAAACAATAATAGTAGAAAGCCTCAGCATACTAGCCTTACTCAACCAATGATAGTTGACCCCGCTCGTTCCCATTAAGGTATTAAGGCCTTGATTAGCAATACCCCGGGGGTCAAAAATCAAAAGCCAAATTAGGGCAGCAACTACAGAGGAAAGCACCGCTGGAGCGTAAAATGCCATTTGAAAAAAACGTTGAAACTTAGTAATCGACATGATGAAAGCAGCCAAAATCAAGCTGAACACCACCAGCGGAACAAAAGTTCCGGCGGTAAAAATGGCCGTGTTAATCACAGACTCGTGAAATTCTGTGGAATTAAATAAATACTGGTAATTAGACCACCCAATGTATTTCGGCGGCCTAAGTGAAAGAAGATTCTTGTTAAAAAAACTGGTATAAAAGGCCGTGAAGATCGGATAAAAGCTAAATAGGGAAAACAGAATTAAAGCTGGGGTCACAAAGATCCAACCCCACCTAGCCTTCTGTTGTTCCATACTAAA
>JAAZLB010000268.1 GCA_012799535.1 Bacillota bacterium
ATAAAAAGTGAGGAAGATAAACAACTGTTTGCACCGACCTGCGAAACAGATCGTTTTTCACTTCATTAAGTTGAATCGCTAGGATAATAGGTAGTGGGAATAAGAACACCAACTTATAAAAGCTAATGATCAGGGTATTACCTAACACTTTGTAAAAGTAAGCATCGTTGAACACCCTGCGAAAATGGTCCAAGCCTACAAAGGGGCTATCCTTTATCCCCACAAAAATGTTGAAATCTTTAAAGGCAATTTGGAGCCCGTATAATGGCACATACTGAAAAAGCACAATTAAAGCCAAAGCAGGAAAAAGTAGAACATAGTATTGCCAGTAATTGAGCATTCCACCTTTAAAAGATCGCCTCTTTTTTGCCCCACTCAATTTAATCCCCCTTCACAACTTATCAACGCAACACTTGTGCAACACAATTATACAACCTATGCGAAACATTATTTTTACTTTTCGTCGCAAAAGGGAGGATTCCTCCTTTAAAAGTGGAATATTTACCAAGAAAATTAATTTGCGTTTCAAAACAGTTTCCCACCGTTTACGCAACAGACGTTGCATGACACGGAAAATTACAGCTCAACGCAACATTTTTGCACAAAGGAGGGTCTCTCGTGACCAAACTTAGTATGAGGGAGATAGCTAAACTTGCCCATGTCTCACCCTCAACAGTATCTCGGGCATTGCAGGATCACCCTAGCATTTCTCAGCAGACTAAACGGCGGATCCAAAATATCATTAATCAACACGAGCAAAAACCCATTGGAGTAGTGATTGCAAACCCAACGGGTGATTTAGCAGATGACACTTTCTTTTCTGAAGTGATTCACGGCGTGAGCGAATTTTTACGGCGCGAGGAGCGGCAAATGCTTGTGGAGACTTTCGATGGAACAAATCAACAAGGACTTCCCTCTCTTGTAACGGAAAAACAAGTTTCTGGACTCATCGTAGGGGGAATTCCAATTCTAGACGAAGTCATCTACGCCCTCCTCGACACTAATTTACCCATTGTTTTCATTGGAAAGTACTTACACGACCCTAGTACACTCTCAGCGGTAATCTCCGATAATGTTATGGGAGGGCGCCTAGCTGGTCAGCACCTAGCAGAGTGTGGTTATGATGAGTTTTACTTTCTAGGCGGAGATCTCAAAACAAACACCTTTGCCGATCGCCTTCAAGGTTTTAAGGAAGGACTAGAAAGTCAGGGCAAAAATCTACCGAAAGAAAACATCTTGGTTTCCGATATGAATCAACAGGGCGGTTATACAAGCACCTTAGAAATTCTAAGGCGCAAATCAACCACGAATAGGGGTATCTTCGCTTCCACCGACTGGATGGCCGCGGGGGTAATTCGAGCTTTGCAACAGAACCAGATACCCATTCCCCAACGCTATGGGGTGGTTGGTTACAGTGACTTAGACCTAGCCAGCCACATTTACCCCACCCTCACCTCCATCCGTGTGGAAAAAACGGCCATGGGCTACTTAGCCGCCCGCAACTTGCTCGATCAAATCGGAGAGTGGGTGCAAGGACCAGTCCAAAACTACCTGCAACCCCAGTTAATTATTAGAGAATCTACTAGCCTAGCTGAACAGGAGGTAAGCTAATGCCAAGAATCGGATTTGTTCCTTTAGATGATCGTCCTTGTACTAAAGATTTTCCCAATCGCATTGCTAGAATTGCTCAAGCGCAAGTTCTACTCCCCCCTACAGAGGCATTGGGTCACTTTTTGACCCCAGGTAAACCCCATTTGATCAAAAAATGGCTACTGGAGGTTGCACATAGTTTAGATTACCTGATCCTCTCCATTGACATGCTCACTTACGGTGGACTTATTGGCTCCCGCACACCTGTGGTAACCAAAGAAGAAGCCTTCCAATATCTAGCCATTCTACAGAAACTCAAGGAAATCAACCCCAAGATGCAAATCTATGCTTGGAATGTACTTATGCGCATCTCCATCACGGTCCACGATAACTTAACTGCCCAATATTGGGAACAGATGAATCGTTTCTCCGTGTTATGGGCCCAAGACCAAAAGGGAACCCTTACCGACGAAGAGCGAGATTTATTTACCAGGTTGCAAGGGGAGATCCCCTTCACAGTTCAGGATACCTATTTCAAGGCTCGAGAGCGCAACCACCAAGTAAATCAACATGCTATTGAACTAGTCGAAAGGGGCATAATTGATACCTTGATCTTATGCCAAGAAGATGCTCACCCCATAGGACCACACAAATTGGAGCAAGAGCGCCTACTACAGAAGATCACCTCCGGAGACCTAAACGAGAAGATCTTCTTGCACCCGGGGGCGGACGAAAGCGGACTCAATCTCTTAGCCCGAGCCTTTTGTAATTTCTACGGACAGACACCTACAATCAAACTAGATTTTTACCCAGAACAAGCACGGGATAGTGTGCCCATCTTTGAAGACGTACCCTTAGGTGAGAGTGTGGTTAGCCACAGCCTAGCGAGTGGCCTAAAGGTGAATGGGGAAAAACCGGTTCTGTGGGGTGCAGTCTATGGACCCAATGAAACCGCTCAGGGCCTGGAGGTTTGGCAGCAAAAAGAAGTTCAATCCTTACCTGAAGCTATTCTAGAGGATCTTTGGAAAGCAACAATCAGTGAGAGCCAAAGTGGTATTGACCCCATCTTATTTGATGTGCGCACACCTAATGGGTCAGATCCCACCTTATTGAAATTCTTACAGGGTAAAGATAGTACCCTCTTAGCTAGCTATGCCGGTTGGAATACCGCGGGCAACACGATTGGAACCGCCTTAGCCCATGGGATTATCTACAACATAGCTAAATCGACGGGAAATCTAGATAAAAAAGCCCAG
>JAAZLB010000269.1 GCA_012799535.1 Bacillota bacterium
CCAACCAAATCAGTAATTTGGTATCGGTTATTCCACTATATGTGATCAACAAAAAAGATAGTCCGGAGGCCAAAAGATAGTCGAGATAAACGCCTGGACCGGCCATACGAGCAAATTCTAACAGGCCGACAAAAATTAGAAACAGTACCGTGACTTTCCAAAATGTTCCCCCAAAGTAAAGTCCTCCTAAGAAGATGGGGATACCAATGATTGCGGTCATAATTCTTTGTGCCATTAATTGTTCTACTCCTTCACTGGTACTTGCCCAAAGCGGCGCTCTCTGTGTGCATAGGCCTGGAGGGCCTCTGAGAAATCCCGCTCTTTAAAGTCTGGCCATAAGATATCAGTTACATAGATCTCACTATATGCTGCTTGCCAGAGCAAAAAGTTACTAAGGCGTAATTCGCCACCTGTGCGAATAATCAAGTCAGGGTCGGGACTCCGCCAGGTATATAAGGCGGTATTAATGTTTTCTTCGTTAATATCCTCAGGTGCTAGCTCTCCCCGGGCTACCTGCTCCGCTAGATTCTTTGTAGCCGCCACCAATTCTTGACGCCCGCCGTAATTAAAGGCCACGTTGAGGGTTAGCCCAGTATTATTCGCAGTACGTTCCTCTGCTTGGGTCCAAATCTCAAGAAGCTCATGACTCAGGCTTGTCCGATCTCCAATTAGAATAATCCGTACTTGTTCTTCGATGAGTTCTTCAATTTCTTGAACAAAGGTCTTGTACATCAAATCTAACAGGAAGTCCACTTCCTCTTGGGGTCTTTGCCAATTTTCCGTACTAAAGGCATAGACAGTAAGGGTTTCAATACCTTGATTTGAGGCGTAGCGCACCGCTTTTTTTAAGGCTGCCACCCCTTGGCGATGCCCCATAAAGCGAGGCATAGCCCGGCGCCGTGCCCAGCGCCCGTTACCATCCATGATAATTGCCACGTGGGCCGGTAGATTACTTAGTTCTGATTTCCTCACAGATTTGCCTCCTAATTCACAGTCCAATCCGGGCTTGCACAGATAATTTCCAAAGGTTGCCCTGGACGTACCGCGATGACTAAGGCTTCTTCCTGATCACAGGATTTGCCGGGAGGGGCAGTAAACTTTACGACGAAAGCTACTGCCTCCTCCTTCAGGGCGTCTTCAGCCTCTTCAAAAGGATAACCAATTAGAAAATCCCAGTTTTCTTCGGTTCTCAACACGTTGTTCAAACTTCCATTATCTCCTTTTCCTTGGCTTCTAATAGCTCGTCAATTTCTTTGATGAAGCGATCCGTTTGCTTTTGAATTTCATCTTGCACCCTACGTGAATCGTCTTCGGAAATATCCCCATTTTTCTCCAGTTTCTTTACAGCATCATTCATTTCTCTACGAATATTGCGCACAGATACCCGATAGTCTTCCGCATCTTGACGAACTAGACGGACTAATTCTTTACGGCGCTCCTCTGTAAGGGTAGGGATCGCAATGCGGATTACGCTACCATCATTAGTAGGTACTAGACCCAAATCTGAAGCTAAAATAGCTTTTTCAATATCTTTAATGGAACTCTTATCCCATGGGGTGATTACTAGAAGCCGTGGCTCAGGAACGCTAACACTGGCCATTTGGTTCAAAGGAGTAGGGGTTCCGTAATAGGAAACAACAATGCGATCTAAAAGGCCTGGGTTGGCCCTACCAGTCCTGATGCCTGAGAAAGTCTTCTTGGTGGCAGTAATTACATCTTCCATTCTAGTCTTTCCATCTTGCATAATCTGATCAGTCAAGTTTTTCGCCTCCTACGAATGTACCTATTTTCTCTCCACAAATTGCCTTTTCAATACTTCCAGGTTCATCAAAGTTAAAGACAATTATGGGAATATCGTTGTCCATGCACAGTGAGGTAGCAGTAGAATCCATTACACCGAGGTTTTGACTTAAAACATCGAGATAGGTAATGGTTTCATAGCGGGTCGCGTTAGGATTATTTCTGGGATCCGAGTCGTAGACCCCGTCTACACCACGTTTAGCCATGAGAATTACTTCTGCTTCTATCTCTAATGCACGTAAAGCAGCAGTAGTATCTGTAGAAAAATAGGGGTTTCCAGTTCCGGAAGCAAAAATTACAATGCGGCCCTTTTCTAGATGGCGTACTGCCCGCCGACGAATGTAAGGTTCTGCAATTTGGCGCATTTCAATAGCTGTTTGCACTCTGGTTGGCATACCCCGCTCTTCTAAGGCATCCTGTAATGCTAGGGCATTAATTACTGTTGCCAACATCCCCATGTAATCAGCTGTTGTACGATCCATCCCCTTCGCACTACCGGTAGCACCTCGCCAAATATTTCCCCCACCTACCACAATTGCCACCTGGACCCCAAGTTCCATCACCTTAGTTACCTCATCGGCAATCACTCCCACAACTTCGGGGTTAATTCCATAGTGGTCCCCTCCTAAAGCTTCACCACTAAGTTTTAAGAGTACCCGCTGATACTTCGCCTCTGTCATGAACATCTCTCCTTAATTATTCTGCTTTGGACCAAAGATCCCTCCACTTAAAAAAAGAGAACACCCCGGGGTGTCCTCTCATTTTTTACTGTCCCATCTGAGCCATGACCTCGGCAGCGAAATCGTCTTCACGTTTTTCGAGGCCTTCGCCACGCTCATAACGGGCAAAGCGTCTAATGGAAATTTTCTCCCCAATCTTGGCTACTTTTGCATTCAATAGCTCTTCTACTGTCATATCGGGGTCTTTAACAAAAGGTTGATCAAGCAAGCAAACTTCTTTCATATAGCGCTCGATGCGACCTTCAACAATTTTATCAATGATCTGGGCAGGCTTCCCTTCATTTTCCGCAATTGTGCGATAAATTTGGCGCTCATGCTCTAAGACAGACTCAGGAATCTCTTCTCTAGAAACATACTCTGGCTTAGCTGCTGCGATATGCATGGCGATGTCCTTTGCAAGCTCGTGAAACTCTTCGGTCTTGGCAACAAAGTCAGTTTCACAGTTAACTTCTACTAAGACACCAATTCTTCCGCCACCATGAATATAAGATTCAACAACACCTTCAGCAGCAATCCGTCCAGCTTTCTTAGCAGCGGCCGCTAATCCTTTTTCCCGTAGATAGTCTACGGCGGCTTCTAAATCACCATTTTTTTCAACGAGGGCTTTTTTACAATCCATCATGCCCGCGCCAGTTTTATCCCGCAATTCTTTTACTAAAGCTGCAGTAATCTCTGCCATAAAACCCCTCCTCAAAATTATGTTTAAAAAAGGGGTGAGAGCCCTACTCCCACTCCCCTTCTTGTACTAATTACTCTTCATCAAAAGCTGTTACATCTGTATCCTGATCCCCATCTTCACCATCAAAGCTGACACCCTCTTGAGCCTCGATTACAGCATTAGCCATGGTGCTAGTAAGTAACTTCACAGCGCGAATAGCGTCATCGTTGCCGGGGATAACATAATCAATTTCATCAGGATCGCAGTTAGTGTCTACAACTGCCACAATGGGAATACCAAGTTTTCTTGCTTCAGCTACAGCGATCCGCTCTTTCCTAGGATCCACTACAAACAAAGCACCTGGTAGGGTATTCATTCCACGGATACCACCTAAGAACCGGGTTAATCGCTCTTGCTCTTTACGAAGTTCCATAACTTCCTTCTTAGGTAAGACTTCGAATAGGCCATCCTCTTCCATCTTCTCGATTTGATCGAGACGCTGTAGACGGGAAGTGATGGTTTTGAAGTTGGTTAAAGTTCCCCCTAACCATCTTTGGTTAACGTAGAACATTCCACAACGTTCAGCCTCTTCTTGAATAGTCTCCTGTGCTTGCTTTTTCGTACCCACAAAGAGAATAGTCTCTCCCCCTGCAACAGTGTCACGGACAAAAGCATAAGCTTCTTCCACTTTCTTCACTGTCTTTTGCAGGTCAATAATGTAAATACCATTTCTTTCGGTGAAAATGTACTCTGCCATTTTCGGATTCCAACGGCGGGTCTGATGCCCGAAGTGAACGCCGGCCTCTAATAACTGTTTCATAGAAATTACGGCCATGTCGCCCACCTCCTTTCTTTGTTTTGTCCTCCAGTTCCTTCATCTAGGGATAAGACCAAGTGGCACCCTTATCTCCCATCAAGAACCGTGTGTAGTTACACCACTTGCTAATATAGCATATTTAATCATTTTCAGCAAGAGGTTTCCAATCTTTTTCAAGTTCCAGGATTAATTCCACTTCACCAGTGCCTAAACCTAACCTTTTCCCAATAGCTGCTGCATCTTGACCATCTTTAGCCAATTCTAGAACCGCCAACACTTTTGGAGATTGGTTTTGTTTAGGAGTGTAGGCTGCTAAAAGTTGCCCATGTAGCTCTAAAAGGGCCGTCCGTTGCTCCTCTATTTCCTCCAATAGTTCTTGCTGTTTTTGCTCCAGTTCTACAATAGCCTCTTCAAGCATCACTTCAAAGTAGGTAAAATCCTGATTCGGCTTGGCAAACAATCCTGGTCGGGCCACAAATAAGATAACTACTGCTAAGGCCATCCCTAACATAAATACTAGGAAAAACTCCATTGTTTACCTCCTAGGCCTTCAGATCGATCCGTCGGCGACCACCTTGCTGTTTAGGTTTTTGTTCTTCTTGTTGCCCTCTACCGCGGCCGCGCCCTTCTTCATCCTGCCGTTTTCGCACCCGATCCTTAGCTTTACTCTGTTCTACCCGTTGTTGGCGCTCAGCAAACTCTTGAGTCACTTGGGGCGCCATCTTACCTGCTGCACCCGTCTGATCCCCTTCGCGATTAACCCTAGGTACCTGATCAGAACGGGAGACGAGGACTTGAAAATCAGGAAACTTGATGGACACACTAATCCCTCCGTTCTTTTGATCTATTGGAGCTTTCCTTGTAAAGTCAAAATAGCCTTAGTGTGGATCTGAGACACCCTCGATTCGGATACTTCCAGAATATGTCCGATTTCCTTTAATGTGAGTTCATCATGGTAATACAAAGAAAGTACTAACTGTTCTCGCTCACTTAATTGGGAAATGGCTGTGGCTAATTCTTCAAGGAGTTCTTGTTGTAAAAGACGCTGTTCTGTGGTCGGTTGATCTTGATCCACCACTAAATCGGACATTTTTAGGCTTTGGCCTGCTTTTTCCGTTACAATCGTTTCATCTAGAGAAAATAGGGTAGCTCCCCTTACCTCGTCCAACATTTCGTAATAACGTTCCGGTGTTAGCTCTAAGGCCGCTGCCACCTCTTCATCACTGGGGTTACGCCCCAGTTCATTAGTGAGTTCGTAAATTTGATTTTCTAATGTTCGAGCCTTAGAACGAGTACTTCTTGGTACCCAATCCATGGCCCGCAAACCATCAATAATGGCTCCCCGAATCCGAGTAGAAGCATAGGTTTCAAATTTGATGTTGCGGGTTTCATCAAATTTCTCAATGGCATCGAGTAAACCAAAAAAGCCCAAACTTTCTAAATCGTCCAACTCCACACTGTTAGGTAAGTTAATGGCCATACGCCCCGCCACATACTTTACCAGGGAGATATACTCATCAATTAGAGCATCCCTAACTTGAACATCTTGGGTTTTTTTATAATCTTGCCATAACTGAGCAACACGCTCCTGATCCCTTTGCAAAGTCACACCATCCACTCCACGAGGTTCGCTTTACAACCTCAGTTCTAAGTACGTTGTTCTTTTGTCATTTCTGCTAGTTCTATCTGCCGTTTAAATACAAACCTAATAATATTGGATCTTACCTGTTCCGGTAGATCTAAAAAACGAAAACCATAGTCTTGACCCTCTTCTGTAGGCACCAAACGGGCTACTTCAGCCTCGGCTACAATTTGCTTTTGTTCAACATAAAAGGACACCTTCACTTGATTCTCGAGTTTTAAGGGGTAAGAAGTGCGAAGTAAAAAACCACCGCCACTCAGGTTGAGGATGACCCCAGTTTGGGCCGGTAATTCCTCTTCAGATTTTTCGTGCTCCTCTAGAATGGGAACAAATACCGTATCTATAAATACGGGTACTCGAACGAAAGATCTGTCTTGGGTTTTAACCCAATCACCCAACAGACGAAGTTGTAACAAAGGAAGATTATTAGTGCTAAAACGCTTTTCTACGATAGCTTCGTTTCGAAAACGTCCCTCTAAAACGGTGGTAGAAATCTTAAATTCAATATGTAAGCGGGTACCCACACGAATGGGAACTAAAGCCCCCTTATGGATGGGAGCGGCAATCACTACTAAGTCATCGTATACATCTTCTACACGAGATTTATACATTTGTGGAGACCCGGAGGAGTCTAGGTGTAGCTCCACTAATTGGTTTGGAGAAACTTGCATGCTGGTTCTACCTTTCTAAATGCGTAAGAAATCTTGTACCTTGGCAAAAAATCCTTTAACTCCCATAGCTACAACTTGGGGGTTTTCACCCGCGACAAGGCTAGCAATGCGTTTGATGGAACGACTAGTCATGGATGAGGGATAGGCTAATAACACCGGTGATTGCTCTGCGACTGCTTTGTTAACCTGTGTTTCGTACAAAACATAACCCAAGTACTCTACTTCCCACTGCACATATTCTCGCAACACCGAATTTAATTTCTCAGCTACCATTTCTGCTTCATTTGGACTACGAGCCATATTTACAATTAAGCGCACCTGGGTTTGGTAATTGCGCTGATGGATCACTTTGATTAATCCATAGGCATCGGTAATAGCAGTAGGTTCGGGAGTGGTGACCACCAACACCTCAGTTGTAGCTAATACAAAGCTAAGTACATTACGGTGAATGCCTGCACCAGTATCTAAAATGATAAAATCAAATTCTTGGTTTAACCGCTCTAAAGACTTAATAAAAACTTCTAACCGCCAACCATTGAGGTTGGCTAAATCCGCGACACCAGATCCCCCTGCTAATAATTTTACACCTAGAGGACCTTCCACAATTACTTCTTCTAACGTTTTTTCTCCACGGAAAACATGCCCCAAGGTATAAGGGGGATTTACGCCTAAAATAATATCTACATTAGCGAGGCCTAAATCCACATCAATTAGAGCCACGCGATAATCAAGCTGGCGTAAAGCGAGGGCTAAGTTGACTGCAATATTAGTCTTACCTACGCCACCCTTGCCACTTGTTACCGCAATTATTCTTGAGGAAGTCTCTTGTTTTTTAACTAGATTTCTTAATCCTTCAGCTTGATCCCGCATAACCTTCCCCCATTAATCCCCCAAAATAAGTTGGGCAATTTTTTCACCACTCGCGACTTCAATGTCTTCTGGGACCCCCTGTCCAGTTGTGACAAAAGCGAGAGGAGCTTGCGCCCGTTCACAAGTATGCAATATAACCCCATGTGCCATAGTTTCATCTAGTTTAGTCACAATCACCCGATCAATATGTAACTGACCGAAAACCCGAATAATCTCATCAACATCGCGCATTTTCGTAGTAGCACTAATGACTAAATGAATTTCTGCAGGAACCCCTTCTAGGTAGTTCTTTAATTCGGCCATCTGGAGTTGATTGTTCTGACTTCTTCCAGCTGTATCGACTAAGATTAATTCTTGATCCTGCATTCGGGCAATGGATTCCTTTAATTCCTTAGGAGAATAAGCCACTTGCACAGGTAGACCAATAATCTCCGCGTAAGTCTTCAACTGCTCTACAGCTGCAATGCGGTAGGTATCCATGGTTACTACCCCTACCTTACGGCCCCCCACTAAAGCAAAATTAGCTGCAAGCTTGGCAATTGTAGTTGTTTTGCCCACCCCAGTTGGTCCAATCAAAACTACAACTTTCTGTTCCCCCTCAAACTCCCAAGGGTCCACCGTACTAACTCGCTGAGCAATGGTAGAATGGAGAGAATCCCATACTTTACCAACATTATTCCATTCTCCTTGAGGCACTTGGGCAAGGGCTTCTTTTAAAAGATCTTGGGCCAAATCCTTAGGAATATCGCAACGAATTAGTTTACTATACAGTTCTTGAATGGACTCTGACCACAGTGGGTCTACTCCTAGAGATTCAGTCCCATTGGGAGTTGCCACTTTAGGTTGAGCAGTTCGTTGTGGTGCACGCACTACCTGCGGTTGGGAGTTTGATTTATGCTTCTGAACGTTAGGATCAATCGCACCCGTTACCTCGTAGCGTTTCGGACCTAGACGACCAAAAAGCCAAGGTCTTTTCTGAGCAGTGTGTAATATAACCGCATCATCACCAAAATCACGCCTTAAACTCTCCACCGCTTCCTGCATGGTTTTACCGGTAAATTTTTTAACCCGCATGTTTCCATTTCACCGTCCCAACAGCCTTAACCTGCACCTCGGGGCTAATCTCATTGTAAGACAAGACGATCAGACGAGGTACAGCCCGCTCCGTTAAGCGCTTGAGTGCCATTCTGATCTGTGGCGATACTAAAATAATAGGATAGGGCATAATATTCTGCTCTAAAGTTAAGGCCAGTTCTTGGTAAAGCTCCTGCAAAAGTCTTGGATCCATCGTTACCGCTAAACCCCGATCTGTATGCTCAATTCCCCCTTGAATCTGTTCTTCCCACTGGGGGCTCAAAGTTAGTACAATCAACTCATCATTTTCTAAATACATCTGAGAGATTTGGCGCGCCAAAGCCTCTCGTACATACTCGGTCAAGTAATCTGGATCACGGGTAAGGGGTGCCATATCTGCCAAAGTCTCCAAAATGGTAACCATGTTCCGAATGGGTACCCCTTCACGGAGAAGATTTTGGAGTACCTTTTGAACTTCGCCTACCGTTAATAAATCGGGAACCAATTCATCAACCACAGCTGGATAATCTTCTCTGGCTCCGTCTAAAAGTGTCTGGACTTCCTGACGTCCTAGTAACTCGTGGGAATGCTCCCGAATAATCTCAGTAAGATGGGTAGCTAATATTGCTGGAGGATCAACCACAGTGTAACCTGCGTATTCTGCCCGCTCACGAGTACTTGCATCAACCCAGAGGGCGGTCAGGCCAAAGGCTGGCTCTATAGTGGGAATTCCAGGTACAGTTTCTGTAACTCCCCCTGCATCCATAGCTAAATAATGGTTAATCATCAATTCTCCACGGCCCACTTGGATCCCTTTAATCTTCACCACGTACTCATCTGGGTTCAATTGCAGGTTATCCCTAATGCGGATCACCGGTACCAAAAGACCTAATTCTAAAGCACATTGCCGCCTAATCATACTGATGCGATCTAGCATATCCCCTCCTTGGCTTTCGTCAACTAAAGGGATGAGGGTATAACCGATCTCTAGTTCAATTTGATCTACTTGTAGTAAGGAGATCAAGCTCTCAGGCTTCCGGGCCTCTTCGATCTGCTGTTGCTCAAAGACATCGTCTTGCTCCAATTCTGCATCTTTTTCTACCTGCCTTAAACCAAAGCCTAAAGACCCTGTAAAGATAGCCAAAAGCAAGAATGGAATGGTGGGTAATCCTGGGATGAGACCGAAAATACCAATTACAAAGGAGGAAGTTAACAGCACCCGATAATTGGAAAAAAGTTGCCCAGTCAGATCTGTGCCTAAATTATTCTCAGAGGCGGCTCTAGTAATAATGATACCAGTAGCAGTTGAAATCAAAAGGGCTGGAATTTGAGATACTAAGCCATCACCAACACTCAACAAAGTGTAGCGATTTAAAGCTTCTCCAAAGGACATACCCTTCTGCCCAATGCCGATCGCGAATCCACCTAAGAGGTTGATGATGGTAATGATTATCCCTGCAATAGCATCACCTTTAACAAACTTAGAAGCACCATCCATGGCACCATAAAAATCCGCTTCCCTAGCAATTTGTTGCCTACGATGTCTCGCCTCTGCTTCGTTAATTAGTCCAGAGTTTAAATCAGCGTCAATGCTCATTTGTTTACCTGGTAAGGCATCCAAAGTAAAGCGAGCTGCTACTTCAGCAACACGTTCCGCACCTTTAGTGATCACCATGAACTGAACCACAACTAAAATGAGGAAGATTACAAAACCAACTACATAGTTTCCACCAACTACAAAGTTTCCAAAGGCCTTAATAATCTTACCAGGATCACTGGTCAACAAGATTAGGCGGGTGGAAGATACGTTCAGCGAGAGCCGAAACAATGTGGTAATCAATAGTAACGAGGGAAAAACTGAGATTTCCAAGGGCTCCTTGATGTTCATGGTAATGAGGAGAATCAACAAAGATAAGCTAATATTGGTGGCTAAAAGAATGTCCAATAAGAATGTGGGCAATGGTAAAACCATCATGACAATGATTAAAACCACAGCTAAAACCACATAAAGGTCGCTAAACCGTGCAAGATGTTGCATAGTTGACATTGACCTGGCCATTAACCCACCATCCTTTCAGCACAAGTTAAATTGTTCTTTTCCGTAAGCGATAAACAAAAGCCAAAACTTCCGCGACTGCAGGATACAATTCTGCAGGAATTTCCTGGCCCACCTCTGTTGTTTTATACAAAGCCCTAGCCAATTCTGGATTTTCCACTGTGGCGATTCGATGTTTTTTTCCCTCTTCTTTAATTCGCTGGGCAATTAACCCCATACCCTTAGCAACAACCTGTGGCGCTCCCATTTCTCCCGGACTATACTTAATGGCGATGGCATAGTGGGTTGGGTTAGTAACAATAACATCTGCAGTTGGTATTGCTTGCATCATTCGTTGAGAAGCCATTTGTCTTTGCCTCTGGCGAATCTGAGAGCGGATGAGGGGATCCCCTTCCATTTGTTTGTACTCTTCTTTAATCTCTTCTTTAGACATTTTGATACTATCTTCAAATTCCCTGCGCTGAAACCAATAATCCCCTGCAGCAACTACTAATAAAAACAAACCAACGCGAATTCCTAAATTATAGATACTGTTTTCCATCATAGTAGCACTTTGGTCTAGCTCTAGAAAACTTAACTGTGGCAACCATGCTAAGTTTTTGCGGACTTGTCCATAGACTAAATAGCCCACCAAAACCACTTTGATTACAGATTTGAGAAATTCCGCGAAGGCACGTTTGGAAAAGATCCGTTTGAAACCTTCAATAGGATTAATCCTGGAGAATTTAGGTTGCAAAGCCTCACCAGATGCCATAAAACCTACTTGAAGTACTTGACTTAAGACGCCTGCGACTAAAAGAATTAGTAAAATGGGACCCACAATCCAAGCTAGTTGCACCAATGCCACCAAAAACAAGGCTTGTAACCCCGAACTATCCCCTTCCCAGCTTGCTAAATTGGCTAAGAAGTAGTGCACAGTGTCCTTTAGATGCCCCACCATATAGGGTCCAAGAATATGCAAAGCTAAAAACCCAGTCAAAACCATAATGGCGGTGCCCACTTCGGCACTTTTTGCAACTTGGCCCTTTTTTCTAGCCTCTTCTCTGCGGCGAGGAGTAGCCGGTTCTGTCTTTTCACTGGAGAAGAATTGAAGATCCATGGGGAATTTAGCCATTTAACTCCCCCCTAAGACGAACAAACCTTGGACATAACGAAATAACAGACCATCTACGGCAAAAAGTTGGCTAACTAAATAAACAAATGTTGGCAGAGAAAAAACCACCACAATCAAACCGACAGTAATCTTCAGAGGAAATCCTAGTACAAAAACGTTGATTTGTGGGACTGCCCTAATGATAATTCCAAGCCCAATGTCTGTAAGTAAAATTGTGGCAATTACTGGTAAAGCAATTTGAATTCCAATGATAAACATCTCCTGCACTAAATCCATAACTAACCAAAAAGTTGGCTCCAACTTTAAAATACCCCCAAAGGGAATTACTTGAAAGGAGTATTGAAGCGCCTGGATTAGCCACAGATGTGCATCTAGTGCGAAAAAGAGTAGAGCTGCAAACACATGGTAAAATTGGGAAAAGACAGGGACTTGTCCCCCTAAGGCTGGGTCAAACACTGAAGCCATCCCAAAGCCAAGGGGCGTATCTACAAAATGACCAGCGAAAGTGACAATTCCAAAAACCAGAATTACTAAAAAAGCTAAGAGAAATCCTAAGGCCACCTCTTGCAACGCGAGAAGGGCTAAAACTCCTAAAGATTCCACATTCCAACTAGGATCAAGGGGTGGCATAATAGTTAAGGCACAAAGGGCTCCCAAGCCTAGTTTCACTAAAATGGGGATATTGCGCATGTTTAAAAGGGGAACAACTGCAAAAAAGGTGGCTAGACGAATAAACGCCAATGAGAAGCGGATAAAATCAACTACCGAAATGCCCATTGCTCCCCTCCCCCCTTTTTTACAGAATATAGGCTGGTAAGTTACTCAGTAAACGTTCGGAAAAATCAACTAGGATCCGTATCATCCAAGGACCGAAGATTACAATAGAGACCAAGACTGCAACGATCTTGGGCACAAAAGTCAAAGTTTGCTCTTGGATCTGGGTGGTGGCCTGGAAAATACTGATGATTAGACCTACGAGCATGCCGATTCCTAAGGCTGGACCGGCTACTAACAGAACGGTCAAAACCGCTTCTCTAGCTAAACTTATAACCACTTGATCCGTCATTTATTTCACATCCTATCCTTAGGAAAAACTCATTAATAAAGAACGAACCACTAAGTGCCAGCCATCAACTAAAACAAAGAGAAGAATCTTGAACGGTAAGGAAATCATTACAGGAGGTAACATCATCATACCCATCCCCATTAGGGTGCTAGCGACCACCATATCAATAACCAAAAAAGGAATGAAAATAACAAAGCCTAGCTGAAAGGCTGTTTTTAGTTCGGAAATAACAAAGGCAGGTATTAATGTTAGAGTTGACACATCATCTGGAGTCTGAGGTCTTTCGTCTGCCCGCATAGCAATAAACATCTCTAAATCCTTTTCCCTAGTATGCTGAAGCATGAAGCCCCGAATGGGTTCAATACCTATATCCCACATTTTTTCTAATGTGAGCTCTCCATCTAAGTAGGGTAAAATTGCATCAGTATACACAGTACCAAAGGCAGGTGCCATAATAAAGAAAGTTAAAAATAAAGCCAGTCCAATTAGGACTTGGTTGGGGGGAACCTGGTTAGTTCCAAGTGCATTACGAATGAAAGATAAAACAATCACCGTTCTGGTAAAGGAGGTCATCAGGATGAGAATAGCTGGTGCCAAACTCAGGATTGTTAAGAGTAATAGAATCTGTAAAGTTACAGCCACATCACCAGGACTTTCCGCGATTCCTAGACCCAGTTCAATACTGGGAAAAGGGATCGTTGTCTGTAAGAAACCCATCACTCCCCAACCTCCTCTTCTGCTTCGTGTGTTTTGCTAGCCAACAGGGTAATGGTTTGATTAGTAACCCCTAACAGCAAGCTCTGGTCATCCCATTCTATAAGATAAAGGGCCTTGTTCGGACCTAAAGAAAGGGCCTCCATGATCCGCAGGTCCTTGCCAAGTGTTTGACGCTTGGCATACCAGCGAGTAGCGTAGATGGCCCCAGGAATTACCACTAATAGCACTACGATCAATCGTACTAAACCCCAGATCATCTCTGTCTCCACGGTGTCACCTTCAGTCTCGAATCCGTTCAGATTTAGGAATGATCTCCAAAATTCTGACCCCAAAATGCTCTTCCAAAACTACCACTTCTCCCTTGGCCACCTGCTTGTTGTTAACATACACATCAACCGGTTCACCAACATGACGATCTAACGTAATTACATCTTTTGGTTTGAGCTCTAAAATTTCGTTTAGAGTCAAATCTGTTTGTGCCAATTCCACCGTAACCAAAAGATCGATATCTTCCACCAGATTGATAGAATGATCACTGGAAGCCTGTGGAGGTAGGTTTAACGGAGAAAAAGTAGCCTCGCTTACTGGTGATA
>JAAZLB010000270.1 GCA_012799535.1 Bacillota bacterium
CAGCCTCTGCTAAAGCGGTCTGGCAATCTGCACACCAATACACTGGCTTGAGAGCCTTATACACATAGCCTTTCTCCGCCATTTCACCGAAGACCTCAATTTGAACAGCTTCATATTTAGGATCTAAAGTTATATAGGGATCTTCCCAGTCACCCCATACCCCTAGACGACGAAACTGCTTTCTTTGATTATCCAATTGTTCCAAAGCATAATGGGCACAATGTTCCCGAAATTCATCCACGGGCATACCTTCACGTTTTTTTCCAAGAGCCCTTACAACATGGAGTTCAATCGGTAAACCATGAGTATCCCAACCAGGAACGTAAGGAACCTGATAGCCGCCTAAAGCGCGGGAACGGATGACAATATCTTTCAGAATCTTATTTAAGGCAGTTCCAATATGAATATCCCCGTTAGCATAGGGAGGACCATCGTGGAGAATAAAGGTAGGTCTATTTTGCTCCCGTCCTAATTCTTGAAGTTGCCCATAATAATCTTCCCGCTCCCATTGTTCTAACATTTTCGGTTCCCGAGCAGGTAAATTACCACGCATGGGAAAATCCGTTACTGGTAATTTTAGTGTTTGTTGATACGATGAACCCTTTTCCACTATTATCAACTCCTCCTCAGATTTGCATAAAAAAACTCGCCCCCCCAAAAAAGGGACGAGAAACCCGCGGTACCACCCTAGTTAAGGCAAAACAAAAATGCCTTCACTTTCTGGTTTTAACGTAACCACCGGCTTAGCTTACTAAATTTCGGACTAGCAACTCCTAGGTGATTTTCCTTAATTATTCCTGGGGTCCCCTTTCAGCTCACGGGACTCTCTGTGCCCATTCCTAATCAGTACTCTCCTAATCATCGTCTTTTCAATATAAAGCCATTATACCTAACCCTTACTCGGAAGTCAACTCAACCTCTTCATCTTCAGCTTCTAACAAAGACGGTGCAATTTCCCTATAAAGCCTAGTGGCCTCAGTAGAAGGTTCTGATTCTTCCCTTGTCAGTGAGCTCCAAATCGATTCCATGGTTAAGCGAATCCTTTCCCGCAGTTGCCGCTCTGCCCTTTGGGTCTTGGCTAGACGTTCTTCTGCATCCGCTAAAATCCGCTGGGCCTCTAAACGGGCCTCACTAATAATTCGCTCCCCATCAGCTTCAGCAGCTTGAACCAGACTAGCCGCCTCTTGGTTGGCCATATTTTTCAGTTCTTGCACCGTCTGTTTAGTTAGGGAGATCAGATCCAAAACATCTTGTTCTTGATGTTCTTTCCCATCTAGTTCTTGCTGCAAGACTTGTAGTTCTTCTTGAAGACGCCGATTCTCTTGATACACTGTTTCGTACTTGCTAACGATGGAGGCTAAATAGTCATCCACTTCTTCTGGGTTGTATCCTTTAAACGAACGTTTAAACTCCACATTATGAATATCCATAGGTTTAAGCAACTTAGCCACCTCCTTAATAATAACGATGTAAAACTATGCTAGTACGGCCTTTCCGTGTAGTGCCCCCTACCTCTGAAACAAGCACTCTACCCCGACCACGAATAGAAATCACATCCCCTTGAGAGATACTTAGGGCAGGATTCGTTACGGGCTTCCAGTTTAACTTCACCTTTTCTGCCTTGATTTCCCTAACCATTTTCGAACGGGAAGTACTATAGCCCTCGGCGGCAACTGCATCTAACCGTAAAGAGGCCACTGTAGCCTTAATTTCCTTGATCCGCTCTGGCTCCACAGCCAATTGCTCTTCATCGATTTCCCGCAAGCTGATAGATACTCGATGCACTTGAGTCCAGTTACTTAAAAGATAGTCAGCCACTTCTGATGCTACTACAGCTTGGCAACCATCTTGTAAGATAATTAGATCCCCAATTTTAGCACGTTTTAGACCTGTACCTAGAATGGACCCTAAATAATCGCCATGGCCCACCTCTTGAAAGGCAAAATTACCTCGAGCTTCTAAAACTCGAATAGACGACTGGATAGTCTCCATCAAGTAGAACTGTGGATAAATAATTAGGCGGGCCCGTTCAGCCTGTTTATAACCGCCTTGGTAGATCACGCCCACTTCTGGGATACCGCCAAGGACACTCTGGGCAACTTTGCGCTCATAGGGGTCGTAAAAATCCGTTGTTTGGGGGCGATTAGTCTCCCAGGCAATTCTAGCTAAGTCGAAGACGTGAGCACCGATGACTTCTTCTTTTTCACCTTGAAGATGCCCCAAAAGTTGTTCCTTATTCAAATAGTTCTCCGCCCTTTCTCTAAAACACCATGACGAGCTGCACCAGTAGAGTACGGACTAAGGGGTGCAGTAAACGCAAGACTAAAAAGAGGATCAAGGGAGAAAAGTCCACACTACCTGAAGGAGTATGGTACGGCGGTATGATTCCTTTGAAGGGTCTTACCACTGGATCTGTCACCTTAAACAAGAATTCAACAATGGGATGACCGTAATTGACATTGGGTAGCCAGGTGATCAAAAACCTAGCTATTAACATCCACCAGTACGCTTGAAAGAGAACATCAACGATGGTTA
>JAAZLB010000032.1 GCA_012799535.1 Bacillota bacterium
ATAGCTAATCTTGATAAAGACCGTGACGTAAAATGTAATGATCAACCGGCTCTGGGACTAAATAGCGTATAGAATGTCCATTTCGGACCCTTTCCCGAATATCCGTACTTGAGATAGCCATAGCCGGTACCTTTAACACATGAAAACGATCCTGATGCTCGTCCACCCATTGTTGGGTTTTCACAGGTAATTCCTCTAGGGAGAAACCGGGGCGGGTTGCCGCTATGAAGTGGGCAATCTTTAAAAGCTTGTCCGCATCCTTCCAGTTCATAATCTCAAAAATAGCATCTGCCCCAGTAATAAAATACAATTCAGCGGTGGGTCCATATTGCTCACGCAAAATCAGCAAGGTGTCAATGGTATAACTAATCCCTTCCCGATCAATATCAATCCGGGAAACCTCAAAGTGAGGATTGGTTAAAGTAGCTAGTACTGTCATCATATAACGATGTTCAGGTGAGCTGACCCTCTTTTTAGTTTTGTGGGGTGGTATCCCT
Source organism: Bacillota bacterium (assembly GCA_012799535.1). Taxonomy (GTDB): domain Bacteria; phylum Bacillota; class Limnochordia; order Darwinibacteriales; family Darwinibacteriaceae; genus UBA4996. The sequence continues at coordinate 498 of JAAZLB010000032.1, forward strand.
GAAGGCATAAACAGCACTTGATCCAAACCAAATTCGCACCTTGCCCCTTCAGCTGTAACTAAATGGCCATAGTGCACAGGGTCAAATGTGCCACCCATAATTCCGATTTTGACTCCCTTGCTAGACATAGACATCCCCTTTATGGCAAGCGAATTTGCGGATCCTCAAGAGCTTCCCGGTACAAAAGGAAGCTTTTTCCAATTTTTTGAACTACCTCCGCATCTAAAGCCTCCCCAATTTCATCAGCAAGATCAGAAGCATCATCTAGGCAGCTTTTTAAAACCCGTACCTTGATTAATTCCCGGGCCTCTAAAGCCGCATCTAACTGATTAATAATCTCTTCCGACAAACCACCCTTACCAATTTGAAAGATAGGATCTAACTCATTGCCTAAACCTCGTAAATACGCCCTTTGCTTACTTGTTAACATCTAGTAACCTCATTCCATATATTCAAATTCTAATTCTCCAACCCGTACGGTAGCTCCTTCTGGAACATTCATTTCTTCTAGGGTTTTGTACAAGCCAATTTTTTCAAACAGAGTCTGCAAATAGGCGATGGCCTCTGGATTATTCAAATCCAAACGACGGAGCAGCCGATCTAAGCCCGCCCCTTCCACCACATAATCCTCATTATCGCGTACAATTGTATATTCATCAACAGGGGTAAATTCCTCTTGAGGTAAGATTAGTTCTTGCACCTGTTCTACTACAGGATCATGCGCCTTCAGTTCCCGAATGATCTGATCTGTCCGCTGCATTAAACCTTGAGTTCCCAGGACAGTGGCCGCGGAAATCACAAAAAACTCCCGCCCGTCTCCCTTAGCAACCGCCTCTAAGCGCTTGATGTTTTCTGCAGCTTCAGGAAGATCCGCCTTATTGGCCACTACAATTTGGGGACAATTGGCTAGATCTTCACTGTATAAGCGAAGCTCAGAGTTAATTTTATGATAATCATCTACTGGATCCCGTCCATCTACACCAGCTGCATCAACTAGATGGAGAATAATCCTAGTCCGTTCAATGTGGCGGAGAAAATCCATTCCTAAGCCTACTCCTTGGTGAGCCCCCTCAATTAGACCGGGAATATCCGCGATCACAAAAGAATGGCCTAACTCTAAAGAAACTACCCCTAAATTGGGAATCAAGGTAGTGAAAGGGTAATTAGCCACCTTTGGTCTAGCCGCGGAAACCACCGAAAGTAACGTGGATTTGCCTGCATTGGGATAGCCCACTAAACCTACGTCTGCCAAGAGTTTTAATTCTAAGTTAAGCCAGAGTTCCTGTCCAGGTTCACCCCGTTCTGCAAAGGATGGGGCTTGTCGAGTGGAGGTAGTAAAATGGGTGTTCCCTCTACCACCGCGACCTCCAGGTAACACTAGGACCTTAGCACCAGGCGTGGTTAAATCGAGTAAAACTTCCCCCGTTTCCCCATGCTTAACTAAAGTGCCTGGGGGAACCTTAATAACTAAATCTTCCCCATCTTTTCCACTCATGTTTTTAGATTGTCCAGCTTGGCCCGAAGAGGCCACAAATTTGCGCCGGTAACGAAAGTCCATGAGGGTAGAGAGGCCTTCGTCCACAAGAAAATAAACACTTCCCCCCCGGCCCCCATCTCCTCCAGCTGGTCCTCCCGCGGGAATGTACTTTTCACGGCGAAAGCGCACAACCCCATCGCCGCCGTCGCCCGCTTTGACATAAATACGAGCTTGATCAATAAACATACTTGTCCCCCTTGCAAAAAATCCCTTTTGTACCGGAGCACAAAAGGGATTCTAGTTAAGCGAGTGCAGCATCTTCAACAATTATGCTAACTGCTTTTCCTGTTTTTCCTTGACGTTGGAAGGAAACATAGCCGTCTGCCAAAGCATACAGGGTATCGTCTTTACCAAGACCAACGTTTAGACCCGGTTTAACCCTAGTTCCCCGTTGGCGAACAATGATACTGCCTGCAGTCACATATTGCCCATCATGACTTTTTACGCCAAGACGCTTAGCAATTGAGTCTCTACCATTTTTAGTGCTTCCGCCACCTTTTTTGGAGGCGAAGAGTTGCAGATTCATTCTCACGGTAGGGCACCTCCTTCACACTAACATGTTTTCTGTATTCCGCTTCGTTCACAATAGACATTAATCCTGTGTGCAAAACTTGGAGAAGCAACTGAGCCTGATCCCATAATTGAGGGTCTAATTCCTGTGGTAAAATACATACTAAGGCACCAGCCTCCTCATCTGTGAGGAGTAGACAGTCAATCCCCAAGACTTCTTGTAATCCCATGACAGTTGTTTGAGCTAAGGCAGATACTGCAGCACAGACAATATCCTCACCATGGGTGGCGAAATCACTGTGTCCCATCGCCTTAAAGCCTTGCCAACCGTTCCCGGTAGTGTAAAAACTAACTTTAGTCATAGCTAAGCTGTGATTGAGTCAATCACCAATTTGGTATATGGCTGCCGGTGACCCTGCTTTTTACGGTAATTCTTCTTGGCCTTGTATTTGAAAACAATGATCTTCTTTTGTTTCCCTTGTTTGGCAGCTGTGGCTACAACCTTGGCACCTTCTACATAGGGTGCACCCACCTGGGTTTTACCATCCTTGTTTACTAAAAGCACCTTGTCCAAAACAACTTGGGCACCTTCGTCAACCTTAAGCTTTTCCACATAAATGGTATCACCTTCGGAGACTCGATATTGTTTGCCACCAGTTTCAATTACGGCGTACATATAGTCCACCTCCTTCTCTAGACTCGCCATCAAGGTATATCTACCTAATAAAAGGGAGATAATTTGAAAACCTGTTCTGAGCGGTTTCGATGCTTGGACCTGAACCCAAACATCTACATTCACCATTCTAACATCAGCAATTCTATCTGTCAATGGACTTTAAAGGTTGAGCAATGGCACTAGTTTTATGGAGTGCAATAATTTCTAGTTCTACTGTTTGACCAACTAAGCCTGCACAATCTAAACATTCAATTACAAAACCATCCACCCTAGCTAAACCATTGCC
>JAAZLB010000271.1 GCA_012799535.1 Bacillota bacterium
AGAAGATACACACTAGGTTGTCCCCACTCATTAGAACGAATCTCCACATTCTGAAAGGAAACCCCTTGTTGCCAACCACGACCAAGGGCCTTCATCACAGCTTCCTTCGCTGCGAAGCGGGCAGCCCAAGATTGGGCAGATCGATCCTGGAGAAACTCCCGTTCCTGGGCTGTGTAAATCTTTTCTCTAAATTTTGGTCGTTCGATTGCCTTAGCAATCCTGGCAATCTCGACGAGGTCTACCCCACAACCCTTAACTAACATTGACATTCCCTATTTCTGCAGTGATGGTTTGCACGACGAGTTGTACCGTAGCCTTTAGGATCTCCTCTTCCGGGTGCTCACCCATTACCCTTAATAAAGGCTCGGTACCAGACGCCCGAACGAAAAGGCGCCCTAAGGGTGCTAGTTGTTCTTGGGCATCCTTAATAACCTTTTGAATGTGGGGATTTTCCTGCCAATTTCGTTTATCTCGCACAGGGACATTCACTAAGCACTGGGGAAAGACCACCATGCTTTGAGCCAATTCTGCTAGGGGTTTACCTTGAATTTGACGCATTTGCAAAAGCTTTAAAGCAGTTAGCATCCCATCACCGGTTGTGGAGTTTTCTAAAAAAAGAATGTGACCAGATTGCTCCCCACCTAAAATACAGCCTTCTTGGAGCATGGTTTCTAAAACAAAGCGATCTCCAACAGGGGCATATTGCACATCACCACCACTGGCTAAAAATGCCTGTCTTAAACCTCCATTAGAGTAGGCGGTGGCAATTACCTTATTAGCAGGTAACTGCCCGTTCCGTAAAAGATGTAAGCCCATGATAGCTAAGATATGGTCACCATCTACTAAATTGCCCCTTTCATCAACGGCCAAAATCCGATCTCCATCTCCATCGAAGGCGAAGCCTAAATCTGCTCCTACCTCCTTGGTCAAGGTTTGAATCTTCTCTGGAAAGGTGGAACCACAAAAATGATTAATGTTAGTGCCATTTGGTTGATCAAAAAAAGTACTAACTTTTGCCCCTAAACTTCGAAATAAACGGGGTGCATAATCAGAAGTGGCGCCGTTAGCACAATCTAAGACAATGTGTAAGCCCGCTAAATCGAGGGGAACTTGCTTTCTTAGTTCATCCACATAAAGCTGTCCCGCCTCTGGCCTATGATGAACTTTACCCAAGCCGCCCCCAATCGGTCTGGCATAATTATCACTAGGAATGAGTTTTTCTATTTGCTCTTCTTGATCATCACTTATTTTATAACCATCAGACCCGAAAACTTTGATGCCGTTATCCTCTAAAGGATTGTGGGAAGCAGAGATCATTATTCCAGCGGCGCAACCAAGGGTCCTCGTTAAAAAAGCCACTGCAGGCGTGGGTACCACATCTACTAAAATTACATCTAAACCTGCAGAAGTAATCCCCGCTATCAAAGCCCCTTCCAGCATATGTCCAGAAAGCCGGGGATCCCGTCCAATTAGGAGGGGTTTACCTGGAGAACTATCACCCAAAACCAAAGCACTCGCCCTTCCCACTTGGAGAGCCAATTCCCCAGTTAGTTCTTTGTTGGCTACACCACGAATACCATCCGTTCCGAATAATTTCGCCATGTGCCTATTCCTCCCCCTTTGGTTCTCTTTGTTCCATGTGCACTTTAATCTTCGGTGGCTCTATTTCTAAGGGAGCAAGGCT
>JAAZLB010000272.1 GCA_012799535.1 Bacillota bacterium
TCAATGCGAATCACCGACTCACTGCCCACCGGAATGATTTCGATCACATCACCCCGCACCCTAAAAGTTCCCCGGCGAAAACCGATGTCATTGCGCTCATACTGAATACCAACAAGGCGTCGGAGAATATGATCCCGGTCTCGATATTCCCCATTTTTTAAAGAAAAAGTCATCCCCACATAATCCTCAGGAGAACCTAATCCATAAATACAGGAAACACTGGCCACAATAATCACATCACGCCGTTCAAAGAGGGCACTTGTGGCCGCGTGGCGGAGGCGATCGATCTCATCATTAATCGAAGCATCTTTTTCGATATAAGTGTCGCTTTGGGGCACATAAGCCTCAGGTTGGTAATAATCATAATAACTCACAAAATAATGGACCGCGTTATGAGGGAAGAATTCTCGAAACTCATTACACAGTTGGGCAGCTAAAGTCTTATTATGGGCTAGTACCAAGGTGGGCTTTTGCACCGCTTCGATCACTTTGGCCATAGTATAGGTTTTGCCTGATCCGGTTACCCCTAATAAGGTTTGGAATTTTAAGTTCTGATTTATACCCTGCACCAACTGCTCAATGGCCTTAGGCTGATCCCCAGCCGGTGCAAAGGGGGCCACTACTTGAAACGCGTTCTGCATGGAGATCGCTCCTTTTTATCAGAAAAAGTAGGTATATGAAGATTGATGGCTAATAAAGATCTTAAGGTTACTCAAGGAGGTAGTTAGAAAATGAGTTTGTTAGTGATGGTGGAGATTCCAAGAGGTAGTCGGAACAAATATGAGTACAATAATGAGGAGCAACGTTTTTATTTAGATCGGATGCTCTTCTCCTCCGTCCACTATCCTGCAGATTATGGCTTTATCCCCCAAACCCTAGCAGAAGATGGGGACGAACTAGATGCCCTAGTAATTGTGGGAGAAGCCACTTTCCCAGGTTGCTTCATTAGGGTTGAACCTGTAGGCATGTTTGAGATGTGGGATGAAAAGGGCCCAGATCAAAAGATCCTCTGTGTGCCCATTGGTGACCCCCAGTGGAATTGGGTCCACGATTTAGAGGATGTTCCACCCCATCTCCTCAAGGAAATCACCCACTTCTTCAAAGTCTACAAAGATTTAGAACGAAAAAAGACCAAGGTAGGCGACTGGTATGGTAAGCAAGAAGCCCTAAGAACAGTAGCTGAAGCCAAAGCCCGTTATACTAATGACTAGTGGATCAAACTGGACACGGGAACAAGTGCAACTTCCGATGCTAAAAACTCGGGGATCATTTCCCATAAAGCCACAGCTGTAGCTGGACGGACATGCCCAATGATCACGGCATGTCCTTGTTTTTTAGCCAAGTTTATGCCTTTGCGCACCTGTTCCTTGATTTTTTCCACATCACTTTCATTATCAATGAAAAGGTTATTCACCCCAAAGGGTACTCCTAAGTTTTGGGCCACTTTAGACACAATACTTCCACTAGTGGTGTGACTATCCACGAAAAACAAATCTAAGTCCTTCACCACTTGGAGAATTTGAGCCATAGTTTCTGGGTCCTCTGTTGCCCGAGAGCCCATATGATTATTAATCCCCTTCACCTGAGGTAAGGATGCTAAGTTATTCCTCAGAATCTCCACCTTTTTTTCAGGATCCATTTCTACTAAAATCCCCCCTGGACCTAAATCCAAACTAGA
>JAAZLB010000273.1 GCA_012799535.1 Bacillota bacterium
CATGGAGAAAACTAAAAAGTTGCTGATTATAACCTTGATTATCTGTAGCCTTGTTGGGATTGGGCAGGTGGGGGCCGCAACCAAGGTCGGTACCTTAGAAATTACAGGGGTACCTGAGGAGACAGTTAGTGGCAATTACGATCCTCAAGAGGGGGTCTTTAAGGCCAATGTGAGCGAATTTCCTGAGGCCTTAATTACTGTAAAGTTTGAAGGTGTGCGACTGTTCGGGCAAGAGATGGAGTGGCGCACTAAGGATAATTATTTGATCTTTAAAACTGGTGCTAATTTACACAAGGATGACTTTAAACTCACTGCTGAGGTGATCGAATATTTCGGTGAGGAAGAGCGGTTAGTTGCAGTAGGTAACGTGGTGGCGGTTACAGAGGATGCTACTGTCCATGGGGACCGTTTAGTATATAACGAGAAAAGTGATGAAGCGGTCTTTACCGGTCAAGTTAAGGTGATTTTTGCCGACGGTACTGTGGAAGGGGAGAAGTTTCTCATGCTTTTAGAAAAGGGTGAACTTCAATTCTTCGGAGCCTTCCAAGGAGAGTTTAAAACAGATAGTAGTAATTGACAATATTAGCGGGCATTACCACTTAAATCCCAGCTAGACCCCATGTTATAATGGAGGCACTAGGTGAGGAGGAAGGGTAATGCTCTCTTTTTTTCGCGATGGCTTTTATCGTGACCTGATTATTTTGCTAATCCTAACCATAGTGGTAGGTGCCGTTTTTTCCCAGGGCATTGCTTGGGCCATCGACACCTATTTTGGTGATACCTTAGATGGAGTAATCGGTGAATACGGAGAATACGATTTAGTTTTGCATATTCGGGAAGAGGCTAAAGAAGCAGCTCGCCGGGAATTAGAACGGATTGGGGAACAATCTTTTCCTGGTTACAAACTCAATCAAACTTTGACCATCGCAGGACAAGCCAATTTCTTTTTTGGCTTACCTGCCCAGTTTAGAACTAGGGAGGTTTTAGAGGGTATTACCTCCTATTTTGGCGCGGTGCCAGGTTTGAATGGGTATACTCTAATGGTAGAACCAAGTGTATTGATTCGGGGTGTCCATCCTAGTGTACGTCAAGAACTGCGGGAAAGCTTGGAAAGCCTATCAGGGGTAAAATTCACCGTGCGGGATGGGTCTAATTTAGTGATCGTTTTAGAAAATGGGGATTATGTCCCAGCAGTCACTAAAGAGGTCCAAGCCCTTTTGAAACAATATCAAATCTTGGAACTCCGTTTTCCCATGGGTTTTGAGGTGGATACCCAGCTAGTTGGGGATCAAGCTTTAGCCATCCTCCGGACCCAGCTGGAGCACAAGGGAAATTTCGAAAATGTCACCTCCGCAGAATATGGGGAAGATTTAGATGCTTTCTTAAAGACCCTAGTAGAAATGCGGGATTTTCTTACCAGTTATGCCTCTAAGGTGAGCATTGCTCCTGCTTCCCAAATCCAGCTGGTGATCGGCGAACCCATCTCCCTTGCCAATGGGGAAATCGTTGTGGAAGTAACGGGTGTGTTTGGAGAATTAGTTGAGGGGATGATTGTGCAGGGACAACCGGTCCAATCTACTGATCAGCTCATCTTACCAGGTTATAATCAATCTGGTGAGTATGTGGGGGAAGTTACCATTGAAAACGAACGCTATCGTTTAGCCTATGCTGTTGATGAGAGTTTACGACTTTTGGAGGAACTAGAAGAACTGGCAGTACAAGCTAGTGAGGCGGTTGCCAATGGGGAAGCGGTCTTAACTACCTTTCAAGAGGCTTTGATGCAATTGGAAGTTTTGCAAGTGCAAATGCGTCAGCTCAACGAAGGGATAGCCCAGGGAGACGGGAAGGCTTCTGGGGAACAGTTCTTACTCTCCCTTTTAGTGAACGGGCTTTTTCAAAGTCTCGCTCAAGCGGCCCTAAAAACAGGGGAAGGCTCTTTAGATTCCTTACAAAACCTCGATATTGAAGAGCTGCGGCAAAGCTTATTAGGTATTAGCGAACAAATCGCCAATGTGCAGGAAATTGATGTGGCCGCGATTATTGAGCAGATTGGTTTTGTTAGGGATACCCTACCAGATTTACGGGATGAGGAGATTGGTCAATCTATTCGCCTGATTAACACCTATCTCGGTGGGCAGGTAATTCCTGGAGAACGGATTCAAATCTTGGTACGGGGTAGTCAGCTTGATGAAAAGGAATTGGAAGTCTTGTTTAAAGCCAAGCTAGAAAACCCCTATTTACACACCTATTCCACCTCTGTAGGTATGGTCAATCCTGATGCTCGAGGGGAAATTTTTCGGATTTTAAAAGAAGTGCGTTCTATTGTGGCTGGTCTCCTTTCTATTATTTTCACCCTCATGGTCTTGGTTTTAGATCATGCCACCATTTTTAGTACTTTAAAATACCTCCGTTCCTGTGAAAAACCTTTAAACAGAAAGTTCTTGCGTTTCTGCGATCCCCTCTTACTTTTAGGAGGGACGGTAGGTACGGTGATTTTAACTAGTGTTTATTATTTAAGCCGCTCTCAGATACCCCTAGTCACTTTCCCAGTTGTCTTAGTACTTGGTTTTGCTCTAGGTGTTTTAGTAACTGTCTTTGCGGAACGGTTTAGTCCAGTACACAGTATGGAGATTATGGCAGGGCAGTCCTTAGGTTTATCCAATGTGCAGATCATGCGGGAAGTGGTAATTCCCCCTAGTCGTCCTGGTTTGATGAATTTACTCAATCGTTGGAAACAACAATTTTAAGGTGGTGCAAATGATGCTTGAAATCCAGGGACTTAGTAAACATTATGGTAAAGTGGTAGCTTTAGATGGGGTGGATCTCAGTGTTTCTAAGGGGGAGACGGTGGTGATTATGGGTCCCTCTGGTTGTGGAAAATCTACTTTAATTCGCTGTGTCAATCGCTTGACAGAACCAGATGGGGGATCCATTTTGTTCAATGGTGCAGATGTTCTAGGTTTAAATAATCGGGAGCTCCAGGATTTAAGACGGAATGTAGGCTTTGTCTTCCAACAGTTTAATCTGATTTCCCGTTTAACTATTTTGGAAAATGTCATGTTCCATTTGGTTCTTGGTGGTATGGAGCGGGAACAGGCCACCCTCTTAGCGAAAGAGGCCTTACGGAAGGTGGGCTTAGAATCTACTTGGGAACGAAAACCCCATGAATTAAGTGGAGGTCAGCAACAAAGGGTGGGTATTGCTAGGGCTTTAGTCACTAATCCTGAATTAATGCTGTGGGATGA
>JAAZLB010000274.1 GCA_012799535.1 Bacillota bacterium
ACCAGATCCCCATAACTAATTTCCACATCACCAGAACCCATAAACACTTGCTTGTCCAGATCATAAGAACCAGATTTAGACGCGGTAATACGCACCCCTTGTGGGGGTGCTGATTCTTGGGCTAAAACTACCCCATTAAACAGAAGTAGACAGCCAAGTAAAGCTAAGAGTGTTCTGGTTTTGATCTTGGGTCCAGACATACGATCTCCCCAATCCTAACGCAACCGATCTGCCCGAATTAGAAGGGCAAAACCAGCCACTGCAAAAAGCACATTCACTAACCAGGCAGCCATCAGTGGTGTGAGAACCTCATTTATCCCTAATGAGCGGGAAACGGAGATAGCCACATAGTAAAAGAGTAAAATAATTAGGCTAACCACAATTCCAAACGACCTACCTCCCTTTCCCCGTAAGGCTAAGGGGGCACCGAATAAGGCAAAAACAAAGGAAGCCATGGGTAAGGAGAGCTTCATGTGGTAATCCACCACAAAGGAACGGACCTTAAGTCCCCCCCGCTGAAAGCGCTCAATGTATTCTCCTAGCTCCTTCCGGCTCATCTCGTCCACAGTACGTTGGTTACCTAAAAAGATTTCTCCCTCTTGTTCAGTAACAATTTCCATCCGCTGAAAGCGGGTTTCAAATTGGACAAAACCATCATCATCTAATTCCTGGGTTACTCCGTCAAAAAGAACCCACACGTTTTTTTGGAACATCCCAGTTTTAGCACTCACAATACTGGGAAATTGGCTTGTCCCTAGCTGATAGACTAGGATATTTCTTAGTTCATTGGTTTTTGTCTGGACTTCCCCAATATAAAAGTAACGGTCATCACCACCATGGAAAAAAACGTTCTCTTCCACAATGGGAATCCCTTCAGAGAAAATGATCTGCCTGAGGATGTTCTCAAATTTATGATTCGCTTGGGGGACAATATACTCGGAAGCTAAATAAGTACCTGCACTGATTAATAATCCCAAGACTAAGATAGGTAGAATTAAACGGGGGAAGGATATGCCACTTCCCCGCATCACAGTCATTTCACTATCTTGCACTAAACGGCCTACCGCTAGTAAAGTAGCAAATAAGGTGGCAATGGGTAAAGTCATGACGGCGGTAGCTGGGATTCGATACAAAAGCATCTTGGCTACAGTGAAGACCGCCACTTCATTAACGAAGATTAGGTCGGTGAGTTGAAATAACAGACCACTCAAAAGCACCACCGTAAAACCGAAGACGCAAAACAGGAAGGGCCCTAAAAATTCCTGTGCTAAATATCGATCAAAAATCCTCACAATGCGCCCCCTCCTTGTTGCTTTGTGACTAAAATGCCACTTTATAATTCAAACCAAAGCCCACACCCTGACCAAAGGGAGTGGCAAGATAAGCCTGAAAGTCTGGGGTAAACTGGGCCACTAAGCCACCATTAAGACCATGACCATCATATTCTAGCACTAAAGAGGTTGTTGGTAAGACCCAACCTTGACCTGTTTTCACTTGGACTGGATTGAGTACTAGCCCTAAGCCTGCCATCCCTTTGGAATAACGCCCACTTCCCCAAGCCACATGACCACGCAAACCTGGGGCACCCAGTTGTTTGCTCAGAGCCAAATAAAAATCTTGCCTATCTAGACCCACTTCTCCACCGAAGGCTAAACCGGGTCGATCTTTTCCTTCTGTTACAAGGCCGATTTTAGCTGTACCTACTAAGGAATCACCGAAGTATTGGCGCACCCCCAAGTTCACCCGGGGATGAAGTCCAAGGTTGAATTCTAGAGAATTCTGGCCCCGTAAATAATTATAATCCAACTCTGCCCAACCACTGCCCAATAGATCCGCAGTTGGTGCCGTTAGAACCCGTGAAGCCAAACTAGGACTGGAGATACTGAAGATCATAGTAGTAAGCAAAATAAGTACAAATGATTTTTTCATCAATAATGCCCCCTCTGAAAGAAGGGTGCACTTGGCACCCCCCTATTCCAAACGTTTAATCACTTCACTAGTCAAATCTGTGCCCCCAAAACGGACCAC
>JAAZLB010000275.1 GCA_012799535.1 Bacillota bacterium
ATAGCTTCCATGACCCAAATAACGATTTCACCAACTTGGTCTTCAATCCTTTTTGTTTCCGTATCACGCCAATTCTTTCTTGCAGCATGGTAGGATTCAATTATAAAGTGCAGTTTGCCGGTGTTCTCGTAGTCGTAAGCCGGTATAAAGTACTTATTTCGCTCTTCATCAGTTGGTACATGTTTGGTTTGCTTAATCTGCTCCTTGATGCGGATTTTCACATCATCCTCACCTAAACCGACATATAGCTTATTGTCCTTTACCAGAGGTTGATAGTTATAGTAGCGCTCAGACCTAGGCGCCTTAATGGTAATCGAATACCCAAGATGCTCCAATGCTGTGAAAATAGTACTGTAAAATATGTACACCCGTTCTCTTTGCTCATCAGATACAGTTATGTTGATAACTCTATCTACAGGCGGTTTGGTTGATTCCTTACGGGCACGGTAATATTGTTTTGTGTCTACAACTAGGCTGTGGAACTTAGATAACTCACTGGGAACGGTTAACCCTGCACAATACTCTTTAACAGTTTCTCGTTCCTCTTCCGGAAGGAATAAAAGCCTGTCAGACGCCTTTAACCCTGGTGATAAACCCCGATAAGTATCATTCACAAAAACTACGGTCTTATCTGGACCATCGGATTTCGGCAATGGCGGCACCTGTACTTTATGACCAGCCTGAACCTTAGCCCAGTGGCCTTTCTTTGGTAAAGGTATGTCTAGCTTTTTACACTGCTTGCGGAGGGCTACATCGGATATACCATAACGCTTGGCAACAGTTGTCATGGGTTCTGCCCATACTTCGTGGTATAACTTTTCCCTTTCATAGGTTCTAGTTTCCATGACAGATCCCCTCCCCGTAGCCACAGTTATAGGTTTTCACCACAGGTTGGCATGGCTAAGATAAACGCTTATCTCACTCATTCCACTCTGTCAATCAGGATTTCTTGGTTCGCTCCACCTATCAGGCTCATCAGCTTGATTGGTTGACTAGCATATACTGGCTATACTAATATAAACTGCATCCACTCAAGGCCTCTAAAACAGGTATGCGGGTACTCGGGGATGTTAATAGCAGAAAAGGAATCCAAACAAGACGCTTTTATTAAAATTAGGTCTTCGGGATTCCTTGTAGGATGTTATTATGCATTTAACCTATTCCCGTCGCAGTAAATACTCATACCACGCCATGGACTTTAGAATCTAACTAACACACCATGATTAGCCTAATAACCAATGACTGGCGAGTTCACACCTATACATCAAAGTGGAATATCCCAATATCGGTGCAAAATAATCATGGTTGACTAATCCTTAGTTCTTGGTCTTTTTGCCTGAGTTCCTTGCGCAGATTACTTAGATCATCAAGCTCGTCTCTGAAAAACTCGATCTGTTTGTTCCTTCGCCAATTTTGGAAAGATAAAATCAGGTTGTAATAATCATTAACTGTGGCCAGCACGTCGATTTTTCCATCCACTGCCAATTCAAAGAAATTGAGCGCGTGTTTGTCCCATCCA
>JAAZLB010000276.1 GCA_012799535.1 Bacillota bacterium
GATGATTATTGCCACCGGGCGAGAACAAGGACTAGAAGAATTTGTATTAGGAGCCCAACTGCAAGCCATGGACTTCTATGCTCGATTGGGCTTTATTGCTGAAGGTGATGTCTTTTTAGACGGGGGCATCCCCCATCGTACTATGCGCGTACTTTTTAATTCTGATCAGTGCCAGCAGGAGGCGGAGTAATTATGAAAAAATCCTCTTTATTCATACTTTTAGGCATGATTCTTTGCTTAGCCAGCGTGGCTCAAGCGGAGATGAATATATTTTATTTGCCTGATAACGGTTATTTACGAGTAGAAGGGGAGCTGTTAATGGAGCCTACTTTTGGTCCTCTCTCCCTCTTGATTTTTCCTAATGCCCAAATTACCGAGTTCTGGGTGGAGGGACTACAAACTTATCAGGTAGAGCGGGGTGCCCAAGGGACTTTAATCACCTTTTCCCTAGGAGAAGTGGTGAATCCCTCCCGTCTGGACTTGGCTTATGAGGGGTTTTTGCCTCAAAGGGGAGACCAAATCACCTTAGATTGCGATACTCTCTGGTTTCCTGAATTCTCCTTTCCTGTAAAACCACCCACTTTTACCCTGGAGTCACCACTTGATTGGGAAGTTGAGGTGCCCAAAGAATTGCAAAGAGAACTGAAAAAGAATTCTGTCTTGATTAGTTGGCAGACCCCATCCCAAAGTTATCCCCAATTTTCCATAGAGCGAAGAGGGTTCGAGCTTGGAAAAGGGGAGGCAGATCAGACTACCCTTGTACCGGAACCAGAACTACCCGTTAGAGAACTGCCCCCTGTGCAAGAGGAATTCTTGTCTAAAATCCAAATCCAAGTCGCAAGATTAGTAAATTTAATTAACGCACGGAACCTAGAAGGACTGGAGAACATCATCAGTGTACCCCTTCAAGAACAAGGACTTCCCCACTATTTAGTCAACGTTCCCAAGACTTTCGGTCAACTCACTAGCGAGTTTCACACCCAACCAACTTACGCAGAAGAGCCCTTTCAGGTGATTATTGGCACCCAAAAAGGCTCCCAGTTTTTAGCCACTATGAGCTGGCAAGAAATCAATGGAATAATGGTTTTGCAAACTTTCTCCCTAATCCCCGCGGGGCTAGGGGTCCCCGAAGTTGTGGAACAGTCTTTAACTGAATTTGTCCAGACCCTCCAACAGGCGACAGAAGCAGGTAACAAGGACAGATTAGAGTTGGCCATCAACCCCAAGGGGCGTGTAGAACAAATTAGCGAGTTTTTCAGTACCCTCAATACGGAGCAGGTTTGGGAAATCAAATACATCGCCCTAGAACCTTTAAGCATTACTGTCTTGGTTCCCCATTCATCTGAAACGAGACTACTTCTTAATATGGGGCTCTCTCCAGGAGAAGAAAATTGGCTAATTGACACTCTGGATGTTGTGCCCCTCCGTTAACATTGTGTGTTGATTGCGTCTGTGAACTAAATAGGCCATAAAATAGCCCACCATAACCCGGGGTAAGACTAGGATTAACAAGGGAGCTCCCAAACTCATGAAGATGATCGTGTCTTCAATTAAAGCGTGAGCTAAAGCCATAAAAGTGCCAATCACTTTAGTCTCTTGGGGGCTAACCTTCCCTTCCTGCACATGGTTTAAAATAACACCAGATCCAAAGGTTAAACCAAAGACCATGGCCACCACAATGGGAAAGGCCCCCTCTTCACCTAAACCAATAGCCTTGAAAGGACGTGCTAAGCGACGATTTAATTTTTGCAACAAGCCATTACTTTGGGCAATTTCCAAAACGATCATAAGGGGAATCACTACCCGTGCCACGGTCCAGACCCCTTTTAAGCCTTGTAAAAACCCTTCCCAAAGAACCATCATGATAAAATCACCCCTAGAATTAATCCAGATCCTAACGAGCAACCAAGTCTAATCAATAAAGTGTAACCAATGGGGCTTCCAGCCTTACGACTGATGGGTAGTTCCACTAAAAGGGAATGCGCAAAGGTGAGCATCACCGCTAAAATTGTGATTTCTTTGGTAGAGAGGCTTAAGGCCAAGATACTTCCTGCCGCGGCATAAAGATTAACGAAATAACCACTAAAAAGAACCACTGCAGCCTCACCTGGTAAGCCAAACAAACCCATATAAGGGGCAAAAAAGTCCGTTATTACATCCAAAAGGCCACTAGCTTTGAAGATTACCACTAACATTGCAGTAGGCACTACCACCTTAGCCAATTCCCAGGTGGTCTTCAAACCAGCACGAGCGCCTCTAGCTAACATTTCTCCATTAACTTCCAGCATGATCCCTACTTCCTCCCTTATGATTCTCTTGCCATAGCTCTAACATTTCCCTGGGCAAAGGACAGGTAACTACATGTTTTTGGCCGGTGCGAGGATGGACAAATTCTAATCTCCAAGCATGTAAAGCCTGTCCCCTCTCTCCTATTTTAGTACGTGTATTGTAAAGGGGATCTCCTACCAGAGGGTGACCGAGACTTGCCAAATGCACCCGAATTTGATGAGTACGACCACTTTCTAAACGGACCCGAAGTAAACTAGCCCCAGAACCAACCACTAAAGTCTCATAGACTGTGCACGCCTCCTTACCTTCTGCCTGCACCGCCCGCTTCACTCCATGATCCATAGACCGCCCAATGGGAGCTCTAATGACATCGGTGCTCTTTTTTGGTCGTCCTTCAACTATGGCTAGGTATTCCCGGACCAGAGTCTGTTCACCAAGTTGAACTAGAAGACGTTGTAAGGTATAGGGCTCCTTAGCCACTAAAATCAAGCCAGAAGTCTCTCGATCAATCCTATGTACTAGACGAACCTTAGTGTTTAGGCCAATAGTCTTCCAATGATAAGCGATGGCATTAGCTAAGGTACCTTGCTGGTAAGCTCCGGTAGGGTGGACCGCCATGCCCACTGGCTTGTTCACGATCAAAAGGTAATCATCCTCATACACAATATCTAAAGGGATGTTTTCTGGTTCCATGGAAGTATTCTCATCATGAAAAACAATCTCTAGTTGATCCCCGCTTTTCACCCTTCTAGTTAAAAAATCCCTTTGGCCATTAAGATATACCCCTCCACCCCGTTTCATTCTCCGGAGTAAACCGCGACTTAAATCTAGCCGACCGTAAACAATATCCTTAACCATTAAACCATCTTCGTCGGGTCTAACGGTAGTGGTAAGAGTATGTTTTGAATCCCGCATGAAACCCCTCCTACCTCCTATTCTACCCTAAGAAGGATCCTTGTGACAAACAAAAAAAGAGACCGTGCAAAATGAACTAGCTACAATTCATTTCGCAACAGCCTCTTTCCCTCTTCAAGCTAGTTATTTGTAAATCCCGTCATCTTCAATATGATGTGAACCCTTTATCACAAAAGTCTTACAGCAAGTTTCCATGCACGAATCTACCGGTGAGGGGGGTGCTGACGATGCTTGAGGTGCATCAAAAGAATCCGGTTCTTCGTATCCAATTTGATCCGAAGTAATCATAATGCTTGAGGCCCCGCAGAGATTGCCCTGGGTCCAGTAATGACAGTTGTTAACGCTGCAATTCACAATATTGGGCATGGTCTTCCTCCTTTTTAGAAGTCGACACTAGTATTTCACTAGGCTGTGTGAAATATTCCCATTAATTTTTGCACACCTAGAACTAGGGCAAAGATTGTGGTAGCCACCAAGACAATGGTTGCACCTGGTGGGGCCCCTAAAAAGTAAGAGAGGTAGAGACCAACAAACGAAGAGAATAACCCAATCAGAGAGGACAAGCCTAAAAGGGGCTTAATGCGCTTAGTCAAAAGGCTGGCAGTGGCAGCGGGAGTAATGAGCAAAGAAACAACTAAAATAACCCCCACGGCCTGAATGGCAATGACTATGGCCACCGCGATAATCACTAAGAGTAAACTCTGAAAGAAAGCTACAGGAAAACCAGCTGCCTCCGCACCAATTGGATCAAAGGAAACAAACACAAAGCGTTCTAAAAAGAGAGCTAAAATCAAGGCCAATACAAGGGCTACTGTGGCCATCACCCTAATTTCTTCCCTTTGAATACCCATAACCGACCCGAGCAAAAGACTATTTAGATCACCAGCAAAGCCAGGAGAGACTGCTAGGATCACTATCCCTAGAGCAAAAACCCCTGTGAAAAGGATGGCCAAGGCAGTATCGTCCTTAACAGAAGAGACTCTGGTTAGAAAGACCACCCCTAAAGCGGTTAAAATTGCAAAGAATAGTGCTCCAAAGTACACACTAATCCCTAATAGGAGAGAAAAGGCAATTCCAGTAAAAGAAGTGTGGGAGATTGCATCACCTAGAAAAGCCAAGCCTTTTAAAACCACAAAAGTACCTACAGCTGCAGTGATCACTGCAACTAGGCCTGTCCCTAGAAAAGCACGAATCATAAAAGAATACTGGAAAGGTTCTAAGAACATCTCAAGGTTCATGAACAGTAACCTCCCCACTAGCACTAATTTTAGGAAAATGGCGGGCAAAGAGTTGCACCATATTAGCTTCAGTAAGAACCTCATTTGGAGTTCCTTCAGTTAACACTTGTCCATCAAGAGCCAAGATCTGATCGAAACATTCTGTGAGACAGTTAATGTCATGGGTAGCTGCGATAATAGTTTTACCAGCGTCCCCCAGATCGCGAAAGATCTCCGCGAGTTCATGTTGAGCCTTAGCGTCCAAGCCTGTGGAAGGCTCATCTAGCAAAATCACATCCGCTTCTTGAACTAAAGCCCGAGCCAAAAAGACCCGTTGACGCTGACCACCACTTAAAGAACCAATTTGGGTGTGGGCAAATTTGGACATACCCAATAAATCCAAAGCCTCTAGACTCAAATCATAATCCCTTGTAGAATAGCGACCAAAAAGTCCCTGGGAGACTAAGCGGCCTTGTAAAACCACATCTAGAACGGTTATTGGGAAGCTCCAATCCACCTCCTCTTGTTGAGGTAAATAAGCGGTCTTTTTTCTGCCTTGCTTAGGAGGCAAACCCACAAGATGTAATTTACTGTACTCCATGGGCCTCAAAAGACCAACAATAGTTTTCAAAAAAGTAGATTTGCCACCACCATTCGGTCCAATAATCGCGGCTAAGCTGCCCCTAGATACTTTCCAGGAGACATCCTCTAGAACAATTTTCCCTTGATAACCTGCTGTTAGCCCCACAACCTCTAAGGCCAACCTCTCGTTAGTTCCCATTATTTTAAGGCCTCCACTAAAGTGTCCGCATTGTACTCCATCATCTCTATATAAGTGGTGATGTTAGCATCTAAGCTATCACTGTATAACACATAAACCTTACCCTTAATTTCCCCGGCTAAGGTCTGCACATAGCGCTTACTAATATTGAGCTGAGGTTCAGTAAAGATCACCGGATTAGGTTGTTTCTTTAAAAGCTGTACTAAGCGTCCCAAATCACGAGCAGAGGGCTCCCCTTCCGGGTTTTCCACCAAAAATTCTACTACTGCAAACCCGTAGCGTTCCGCTAGATAGCTAAAAGCATTGTGATAGGTGATAATTACTCGGTTTTCCATCGGTATCTGCTCCAGCTTGGCCAAAATTAACTGGTCAAGTTTTACTAATTCGTTACGATAAGTCTCAGAACGAGCTAGATAATAAGGGGCATCCTCCGGTGATAATTCTACTAGAGCTTCAGTAATTTGCTCAACATAGTGGATGGCATTAGGCACACTTAACCAAAAATGGGGGTCCCCTTCATGATGATGCCCATGATCATGGTGCTCATGTTCGTGATCGTGGGCTAAGGTAGTAAGACCATCGGAAACAATAACTAGAGGTACACCGGGTCTAGCTGCACTTTTTTGCAAGCTAATGAGCCAATGATCGAAACCACCACCATTAGCCACCAATAGATCCGCTTGAGCCACTAAGCGGGCCTCTTTCGGAGTTGGCTCCCAAGAGTGGGGATCCGCTCCAGGGGGAATCAAAGAAGTAACCTCTACCTTATTTCCCCCCACCTGTCTAACTAAGTCCTCCAGAATAGAAAAAGTAGTTACTACCTTAAGTTCGGTGGCCTGTGCAAAAGCCACCGAACCAAATAAGTAGAACAACACTAGTCCACCAATTACCAGTCCTGATAGACATTTGTTCATAATCTTATCTCCTTAGCAATTTCCTCCATGACTAGTCTTCACAGTAAAACCTTTGCCAAAGATAGATTGTCGATAATCTACCGTGGCTCCCTCAGCCCACTTTAGGGCCTGAGGATCGAGTACAAAACGAATTCCGTCTACTTCTACAACCGTGTCACCTAACTCTTCTGTCTCTTCCAGAGACATTCCAAAACTGGGACCTCCTCAACCAAAGCCTCCAATAAAGAGACGCACCATAGAGTCTGTTTCTGATTCTGCCAACATTTTTTTCAGCTTTTCTTCAGCCGCGGATGTTACAACCAACATGCCCATCCCTCCATTTTAAACATTTTTTTAAACTAGCAAAAAGCAACACTGATAAAGCTGCAAAGGTACCTAAGCGGCCCCCTACTCCAACTAAGAGATTTTGACCATAGTATACCACTAACACGCAAATTACGCTAACCACAATCATCTCTTTGAAGGAGGAGATTCGTTGCTTACTTGACATTACCACATAAGAAACACTAGTGCAAATCAATGCTAATAAGAAACCTTCAGAACTAAGAAGGGGTAAGGTTAATCCTGCTACTAAGGTTAACCACGCAGATACTTCTACGCTGGATAGCTTCGTGTTCTGTCGCAGCCAAAAACCCACCAAACCAGTAGCGGTACCAACGAGGAGAGCTACAAACAGAGTAATTACCAACCACCTCCACCCACGACTAATACGATTAATACCGCGGTGGCGGCTAAGGTGCCTAGTCTTCCCCCTACACCGCTCCAAGCCTCTTTTAGTAATTCAAAGAGTACACCACCAAGGGCGCCTGCCAAGATCAATGGAAGAAATTTGGGAAAGCGCAGGGCGGAACTCATACCCACAAAAGCACCTAAATACAACTGCAGTTGCCGCTCTTCTGCTAACACCTGGGCTCCTAGTACACCGACCAAGCCTGAGGCAACTACCGGTCCTAGTTGAAAATGATTAGATAAGATAAAGGTGACTACCGCCCCACCAAGACTAGTACAAGAAGTGGAAACAACCCTCTTCCAACTGGGCTTAGCTTGTCTTAAAGCGAGCCAAGAGCCAATTATTACTAGCGAAGTAACAATTATTCTAACAGTATTGCCTAGATTTGGCAAGAATAGCTCTAAACATATTACCACCAATGGTATGAAGATCAGCAAGTGCTGCCACACACGATCACCCCGTTTTTATGGTAAGGTGCTTTGTAAAACTACACCTTCGGCACTAAGTGTACATCTACCTAGGTTAGCAGGTAAAAGGCAGGATTGACCCACACTTAGACGGGCAATTTGACCATTATACTCAATTTCCGCCACCCCCTGTAA
>JAAZLB010000277.1 GCA_012799535.1 Bacillota bacterium
TAAGAGAATTATCCAATGCCTACTTGATTCCCCATATGGCGGGGCCCACACCAGACTTAAGATGGCAGATGACTGCGAAGGTGTTTAGGGACTTCACTGCAGTTTTTAATGGGCAACCCCATGGCCCAAGTATTACCTGGGAGCAAGTGCAGGCTATGACTTGAAAGGAGAGGGATGCGGAGTGAATTTACTAGGACGTCTACTTCCCGCGGTACCAGTAACTTTTCGGGAGAATCACTCTATTGATTATGATGCTATGCATCGGTATGCAGAATACTTAACAGCCCAACCCATCGATGGTGTAGCAATTTGGGCCCACACTGGTCGTGGCCTTCAATTATCGAGGGAACAGCGTTTAGAGGTGGGCAAGGTCTGGCGTCAGCATTTGAAGCCTGACCAGATCTTGATTTGTGGAATTGGCGGAGATGAAAAGCAAAGGCGGGATATGGGTACAGACGCCCTCGAACTTGATGCAGATGCCATTATGGCTTATGCACCGGTGATGTATCGAGGTTTACCTGATCAAGATGCTTTGGTCTTGGAATATCATCGTGAATTGGCTAATTACCCAGGCCTACCCTTGATTTTGTTTTTCCTTTATGAGGCGGCCGGAGGGATCACCTATTCTTTAGATCTTTTAGGAGAATTACTCAGTCTACCACAAACGGTGGGGATCAAAATGGCAACCTTAGATAGTGTCATGACCTATCAAGATGTGGCTAATTATATTCAAAGACATCATCCAGACAAGGTTTTAATCACTGGTGAAGATCGCATGTTTGGCTACACCTTGACTCGGGGTGCCCAGGCTGCACTTGTTGGTTTAGGTAGCATTTGCCCCCATTGGCAACGAGAACTCTTGGATTCTTACGCCGAGGGGCGGGCGACTGATTTTCTTAAGGCCATGATCTTAGTTGATGCACTAGCGGAAATTACCTTTATTCCACCCATGGAAGGTTATATTGAGCGCTTATTATTCTTTTTAGCGCAGCAAGGCCTCCTTCCCCACACAGTAGTTAACGATCCCTATGGACCTGGTATTACTGATCAAGAACGGGCGGAAATAGCTAGGTTCGTTAAGGAACATGGTTTGGAGGTGGGAGCGTGAATTTGCAGTCGCGGGTTGAAAGGGATTATCAAAAACATCTTTGGCTAAATGCCCCATCTTTAGAAAGCTATGTTTTGGAGCAGTATGGCTGGGATTTAAGCACAGATCTTGGAGGTATAAGGGTGAAAAACCCCTGGGGAAAGGCTGCTGGGCAGTTGTCCTTAAATACTACCCAGGTGGATCGGGATGCCCAAGGTGGTCTTGGTTTTGTTGTCTTAAAAACGGTCATTGCTCAGGATGAGAGTGGCTCCAGTGTGCAAAAGGCTTGGATGGTTGATGCACCTAGAATGTTAGTGGAGCGAATTACGGCCAAAACAGGAGAAGAGGGTTGGACCGTATCCTGGAAAGGGCGGGGTTGGAGTGAGTCTTTCCAAAGTTATCTAGAATTTGTGGAAAGGAGCTTTAAGTTAGGTGCGAACCAAGATTGTTTGGTTATACCTAGTTGTCAGCTTCCCCTTTATGTTGGTCCTGAAAATCCCCATGAAAAGGAATATCGCTATACTTTGCGATCTTTAGGTGAAGCTTTGCAGAAATCAGAACAACCAGCTCTGGAATTAGATCTTAGCCCTACTCTACTAAAAGATGGGCCAGCCCCTAGTGCTAAGCAGACTTTGGAAGAGTTAGGCTGGGTGATTTCGGAAGCCAGAAAACTTTTACCGAAAAACATCAAGCTAGGCTTGAAGCTGTTTAATCTGCAAAGCGATGCTGAGCAGTTGGCCCTAGTGCAAGGTGGGGCCCATATTTGGAAACAGCTTGATTGGCTCACCATCGCGAATCGCTTATTTAGTAAAGAAAAGGGAATTTCCTATGGTGGCTATGATTTGAGCAATCGCAATCTAGCTATCCTTGATGCCATTAGAAAGGTAGAAAGGGAGAGTGGGGAGCAAATCTTACCCCTAAGTGTGTCCGCAACAGGTAATATTTGCAATGGGCAGATGTTAGTTGAATATGCTAATCGTGGTTGTACCACTGGTCAACTCCACACTTACTTTCAACTTCCTAAGGGCGAGTACGGTCATGACTTAGGAAGTCGCACCTTGAGTGCCCTCCATGAATTAATGTTTAACCCCGAGCAGGGTTTGATTGTTAGCTTAGAAGCGTTACGTGAGCAACGAAGTCTTGGTGGAGAACTAAATTTTGGCGCATTTTTCAAGGAGGGAGGTAGTAACGATGGAACAAGCAATTTGGATTGAACGGGTGGAACTATTTGAGGTAGAAATTCCTTATAAAATCCCTTTTTCGATTAGCGGAGGGACTGCCCTCAAACGGAAGTCTTTAATTTTGCGCTTAACTGATCTAGATGGATACCAAGGCTATGGCGAATCTGCCCCCTTTGAGCAGCCATTTTATTCTTCGGAAACAATTGAAACTGCCAAAGTGGCCTTGGTGGAATATTTAATTCCCAAGGTGGTAGGTCAAGGTTTTGCTTCTATTGAGGAGTTTAATCGCACTTTACATGGGGGTGTGCGGGGCAATAACTTTGCTAAAGCCTCTTTAGAGACTGCTTACTGGGATTTAGTAGCTAAGCGGAATGGTCTCACTTTTGTGGAACTTTTCCAAACTGTGCTAAGAAGCTGGGGCGTGGCGGAAGAGCATTTGCTAACCAAGGATCAAATTGAAAGTGGCGTCTCAGTCGGGATCCCCCAGGACTATGATCTAAAAACCCTGCAAGCTTGGGTAGATGAATATGTGGATGAGGGTTATAGGCGGGTAAAACTTAAGATTAAGCCCGGTTGGGATGTAAAGCCCACTTTCGCGGTGCGCAAACAAATTGGAAGCCACTTTGCTCTATGGCTGGATGGTAATGGAGCTTACAATTTTGGGGAACATCTAGAGGTCTTTAAGGAGTTAGATGAAGCGCAGTGTCTTTTTTACGAGCAACCCCTCGGACCGAATGATCTTTGGGAACATAGCAAATTGTGTAAAGCAGTAGTTACTCCCATTTGTTTAGATGAAAGTTTAAAAGATGCCCGCACTGCTTTAGCCGCTGTTGAGATGGAAGCTGCTCAGGTTTGGAATATTAAATTGCAAAGAATGGGTGGTTTGTGGGAGGCGTTACAGGCCTATAAGTTAGCCATGGAGTCGGGGATTAAACTCTGGGGCGGTACTATGCCTGAAAGTGGAATCGGTGCGATTCCCATGATTGCCTTGGCTAGCTTTTCTGGTTTTGTCTATCCTTCTGATATTGAACCTAGTAAACGGTGGTATGAAAGTGGTCGGGACCTTTTTGAGATCTCCATGGATGAACAGGGCAAAATCACTGTGCCTAATTTTGTAGGAATTGAATTCCCTGAGAAAAAATTGGCGGAAATTGGTCGCCCAATTGTTAATTCGTACAAGAAAATTAATCCGAAAGAAGGAATTGCTAACTAGGTGTCAAAAAAGGATATAGAGACTACAAAGAGACTCGCAACCTCAGGGTAAATAGAGACCATTAAAAGACCCGAAGTGGGGGAGATGTGTCATAGCGTAGTGCTCAAAAAAGACTTGAGGAGGTCAATTAATGAGAAGGACAAACAAGAAGCTTGTGTTATTGGGTTTAGTTTTGGTTTTAGTCTTAGGTGCCACCGCTTTTGCTGCGGCTAAGGAACTCACTATTTGGGTTCATCCCTTCCTAGGGCCTGACCGTACAGATGAAGAACAAGTAATGTGGGATAATTACGCGAAGGGTTTTACCGCTGAGACTGGAATCAAGGTGGATATTCAGTCCATTCCTTGGGCTAACAGAGAACAACGTTTTCTCACTGCCTTTTCTGCTGGTCAAGGACCTGATGTGTTTTATCTTATTCCAGATCACCTAGCACAATTTGCGGATCAACAATTCTTAGCAGATCTTAACGGTCTAATTTCCCCATCAGTACTCGACGATTTCTATCCAGATGTCATTGGCGCTTCATACATGGGCAACGCCCTTTATGGCATTCCTGTTTTGCAGACTGTGTGGGGTTGGTATTACAACGTAGACTTGTTGAAACAAGCGGGCTGGGATGTTAATAATCTACCTACCACTTGGGACGAACTTTTGGCCATGGCTGCCCAGGTCAAGAAGAACACCGGTCTTTACGGGTTAAGCATGACTTTAGCTAACTATCCCAACATGACCTATTTCCCCCACCTGTGGCAAGCTGGTGGTAATGTTCTCGACGCTAATGATAATGTGGTGATCAACTCTCCTGAAGCAATCGAAGCTTTAGCTTTCATGGCTAAGTTCTACGAAGACGGTTTGGTGCCAAGAGACTCTCTGATTTCTGACAACCAATTTGGCCTTTTCGCCCAAGGTATGATTGGTGCTACCTTTGGTGACAACCTAACAGCTACCGTACTCAAAGATGAAGCTGATTTTGAATGGGTAATTGGACCGTCCATTACTCATAAGACTTCTGCAACCTATGGTACCATTGGTTCTTTTGTAGTCTCTACTTATAGTAAATATCCAGGTGCAGCAGCACAGTTTATCGAGTATTTTGTCCGTCCAGAAAACCTCGAAATCTTTTTGAAGGCCACCGGCTACTTCGCTCCTCGGGCAGCTTTAGCCGATCTCTGGGCAAATGATCCAGACATCTCCATCATGTCTGAGCAAGCTAAAAATGTTGTGCCAGGGATTATCCATCCTAAATCTCGGGACATTTCTCAACTCGTTATGCCTATCTTACAAGGTGTAGTTGGCGGGGAAATGACTCCAGAGTTTGGTGCACAAGAGATGGAAAGACAAATCAAACAACTTATGGGTCAATAATTAGCTATAAGGCTGGAGGCATCACTGCCTTCAGCCTCCCTTTCCATGGAGGTGCCACAGTGCGAAATCGTCTTGACAAATGGTTCCCTTACTTAGTCGTGGTTCCCATCTTTATTCACTTTAGTTTATTTTATTTGGGCCCATTTTTAACTAATGTAGTTATGAGTTTTATGGATTGGAAGGTTGTGGGCGACTCTGCCTTTGTTGGCTTGGCCAACTGGAGTCGCTTATTTAAGGATCCGATTTTTTGGCAGTCCTTAAAAAACACTGTGGTGTTTAGTTTGTACTACGTTGTTCCCGTTATTGCCCTGGGTTTAGCATTGGCTATGATCGTCAATAGTCGGCTGAAGGGTGCTCCCTTATTTCAGGCTATCTATTTCTTGCCAGTGGTCACTTCTTTTGTAGTAATTGCAGGAATTTGGGTGTGGATCTTTTCTCCTGAGCCTTTTGGTTTGGTCAATCAGATTTTAGCTTTTTTTGGGATCAAGCCCCAAATGTTCTTGGCTAGTCGTAGGCAAGCATTACCGGTTTTGGCTGGTTTGAGCATTTTTAAGGTAGCAGGTACAGCCATGGTTTATTATTACGGTGGTTTAAAGGATATTCCCTTGGAATTATATGAGGCGGGTAGGATTGATGGTGCTGATGGAATAAA
>JAAZLB010000278.1 GCA_012799535.1 Bacillota bacterium
CGTACGGGAAAATTGATGGCTTTATTTATTGCCGGATTGGATAATGAATTTGTGGAGGGATTGACATGCTTCTAGCCCGTTTAACGGAAGCGTGTGGCGCACCTGGGCAAGAAGGTGAAGTGCGAGACTTAATCCGCACCGAAATTGCGCCCTACGCAGACGAAATCAAAACAGACGCTTTGGGAAACTTGCTAGCAATCAAAAACGCCCATGCCCCTGGACCACGGGTGATGCTAGCTGCCCATATGGATGAAGTTGCCCTCATGATCGTGGGAATCGAAGGTAATGGCTATCTAAAATTCAGGCCAATTGGTGGTGTCGATCCTAGGGTATTAGTTGCCAAGACTGTAGTAGTAGGATCTAAGAAGGTTAATGGGGTCATTGGTAGTAAACCCATTCATCTTCAACGCCCTGAAGAAAGGCAACGGGCGCTGACCATCCAAGAACTCTTAATTGATATTGGTGCCAAGAGCAAAGAAGAAGCGGAGCGCCTGGTGCAGCTGGGCGACATTGCTTATTTCACCACTAAATATGAGGAATTTGGTCACAACAAGGTAAAAGCAAAAGCCTTAGACGACCGAGTCGGTTGTGCATTAGCAATCCGTTTGTTCCAAGAGGAAGTAAGCTTTCCTTTGATTGCCGCTTTTACAGTGCAAGAAGAGGTTGGCCTCAGGGGAGCGGGTGTTGCTGCTTATCAAATCGAACCGGATATTGCTCTAGTCCTAGAAGGGACCACAGCCTCTGATGTACCAGAAACAAAGGAGCACAAACACGCGACCTCTGTTGGCAAGGGAGCGGCGATCACAGTAATGGATCGAGCTACTATCCCCCATCCCCCACTTGTACAGGAGCTATTTAAGATCGCTGACGAAGAAGGGATTTCAGTACAAGTACGGCGGACCAATACTGGTGGAACAGATGCAGGGCGGATCCAGCTAACCAAGGAAGGTGCCAAAGTAGCTACCATTGCAGTGCCTTGTCGCTATATCCATTCTCCGGTTTCTGTGATGAGTAAAGAAGATTTTGAAAATGTCTATGCGCTTGTGAAAAACTACCTACAGCGTCTCCAAGAAAGGGAGGGATAATCCACATGAAAACAGTTATTCAGCAATTAACAGAAGCCTTTGGCCCTTCTGGTTTCGAAACAGAGGTTACGAACTTAATTAAGACAATGGTAGAAGACTATGTGGATGAGATTGAAACCGATGTCATGGGTAATCTTATCGCGGTAAAAAAAGGTCAAGAAAATGGTAAAAAGATCATGTTTGCGGCCCACACTGACGAAATCGGCGTGATTGTAACTCACATCGATGATCAGGGGTTCCTCCGTTTCTCCAACATTGGAGGGGTAGGCATCTCCACCCTAGTGGGTAACCGGGTTCGCTTCGCTAATGGTGCCGTCGGAGTGATCTACCAAGAAAAAGGTGACTGGAAAGAACTCAATCTTGATAAGTTATACATTGATCTAGGGGCAGAAAGTAAAGAAGAAGCCCAAAAACTAGTTTCAGTAGGAGAGTTTGGGATCTTCCATCGGGAATTCACCGATTTAGGTAATCGCCTCGTTGCTAAAAGCATGGATGATCGTGTCGGTTGTGCAGTCCTAGTGGAAGCTATCAAGAAAATTGATCAACCTCAAAACACTCTCTACTTCGTCTTCACTACTCAAGAGGAGGTTGGTCTCAGGGGAGCTAGAACTTCTGCCTATAACTTAGAACCTGATCTAGGTATCGCGCTTGACGTGACTTTAACAGGTGATATGCCTGAAGCAAGGCGGATGGAAGTCTCTTTAGGAAAAGGGGCTGCCATTAAGGTTAAAGACTCCTCCCTTCTTGTCCATCCTAAGGTTAAAGAACTACTTATTGAATTGGCAGAGAAAAACAGCATCCCTTATCAAATGGAAGTGTTAGATGCTGGTGGAACAGATGC
>JAAZLB010000279.1 GCA_012799535.1 Bacillota bacterium
GAAGTTCATTAGGTGTAAGGGGGCGCAAAAAGCCCTCCAAAGTAGTACAATCTATTTCCCAAGTGAACTCGAGAACCTGCTGGGTTTGGAAGGGAGTTAAATCTTCCCCTCGCCCTAGTTTTTGTAAGATTGAAGCTCGCTGGCCAAATTGGTTAGTTAATTCTACTAGGGGGATTTCCGCAAGCTCCCCAAGGGTTTTCAGGCCTAACTTTTCTAAATTAGAAATTTCTGGTAAGGGTAAACGGTGGAGGGGGACATTCTTTAAAAAACTCTCAGTATGCTCTGGCTTTACTATTGTGTTTTCCTTCGGTAGATTGTGGGCCGCTAATTTAGCCACTAATTTACTGGAACCACCACCACAGATACTTCCCGCATGTTCTAGTTGGGACTTTACTAGGAAGTCCTTCATAAATTGTTCGAGTATGCTGTTGTGCTGAAAACGTAAGTACCAGGAGTGAGGGTATTCTGGTTCAAGTTCCGAAGTATATTGTCGAGAAAAATCGTGCCAACTTTCGCTAAAAGGTTGAAAGTCGGCTAGAGTAATAGGGATGGTGAGCACAGGTTTTTCTAAATGGAAGATGGCCTTTGGTTTACTTTGATTAGTTACTCCATAGTGTTTGAGCTCAGGTGAAAAGTCCCAGATCTCCCCGTTATGTGTTAAAATGTAGTAAGCATCTGGCTGGGGCGATGCAAAATGGTGAATATAAAAGTGGCGTAAGCCACAATAGACAATCATAATAGAGCTCCTTTCGGAACGGGTGTTCGCCTTTATTATATCCAGAACGGGCGTTCTAGTCAAGGTGGGAAAGGATGGTAGATATGGAAATAACTTTTCTAGGTACAGGCACTTCCCATGGTATACCTGTATTGACCTGCGACTGTGTGGTCTGTGTCAGTTTAAACCCTAAAAATAAGCGCACCCGCAGTTCTCTATGGGTGCAGCAGGGTAAAACAAGCATTTTAATTGACACAGCTACAGAATTTAGAATACAAGCTCTTGAAGCCAAGATTTCCAAGGTAGATGGGGTGCTTTATACCCACTGCCATGCGGATCACGTCTTTGGTTTTGATGATTTGCGTGTTTTCAGCACACTCACAAATACAAGCATTCCCATTTATGGTAATGAACCAACTATGGAAGAATTTCAAGAAGTATTCGCTTACGTTTTTCGCGAGACCCAAGAGGGAGGTGGGAAACCGCAAGTGGAACCAATTATCGTTCAAGAACCATTTCAAATTGGGGAAATTCAAGTACAGCCCATTCCTGTGTTCCACGGCTCTTTGCCAATTTTAGGCTATCGCCTAGGTGGCCTGGCTTATGTGACAGATTGTAGTTATATTCCACCTGCATCTTTAGGGCTTTTGAAGAATTTAGAAATTTTAGTTTTGGGAGTTGTCCGCCATGAACCCCATTCTACTCATATGCATGTGGGACAGGCACTTGAATTAGTTGAAAAGCTACGTCCCAAGCGAACTTATTTCACCCATATTTCCCACCTGTTAGAGCACGATGATACTAATGCTTCATTACCAGCTAATGTCAGCTTAGCCTACGATGGTCTCAAAGTTAGTTTATAATATTGAATTCTTGCCCTGCTTTTGCATATAGTTTTAATGAATCTGCAAAGGAGGGAGAACGTGGTTATCCATAAGGAATATGCATTGCGTCGTTTTTGCGAAGTTCCCTTAAAGCATCAGTCTAGCAAATGTCTCTTAGAGCGGATGTGGGCAAAGCCGGATGTTCTTGAAAGATTGGTGTTTGTTATTAACCGGGATCATTTACCCAATACCATGTTGTTGGCCCAGGCAGGTTCTAGTGCCCCTAGTTTTGAGTTACAATTAGGCACAGAATCGGAGCATTTGACTTTAGTTAACGGCAATTTATTTAGGGAAAAGAGGAAAACTCAGCAAGTGCGGATCGGTGATCCCCTAGAAGCCTGGGAGGCTTTGTTAGATTTTACTGGAATCCTCCATGTGCAGCTGGCCTTTGAAAGTGCTATTCCCGATTGGTACGAAGAAATTGTAGTACCTAATGAAGCGGTGCCTCCTCAGTTTGCAGCACCTGGTTTTTCAGCTTTTGTGCGGGAACAGATTGATCTAATCCTCTGGGGAATAACTTTGCGAGAACAGATTGATCAAGCCTTATTAAGTCGGGACGAGGCTTTATTTAACGAAACGGTCCAGCTTTATAAAGAAGTCTGCCAATCTTGTTTTTGGAAACTCTCCTAGGACAACTTAGGCAGGACTTTCAATGGTAGGCGTGGAATTCTCAAAGGAATAAGCCGATTTTAGCCCACCATTTGGAGGTAGTAATTTTGAAAACAGTCGCGCAAAAGAGTAAAAGCCAATTCAGAGAATTAGTTGAAACAGTCGGTTCAGCGGTAATTATCGCTGTTTTGATTATGGTCTTCATCGCCCGGGCCTACACAGTCAATGGAGATTCTATGTTACCAACATTACACCATGGCGAGCGTCTCTTGGTAGATAAAATTTCCTATCGTTTTGTGGGACCTTCCCGTGGTGAGATTATAGTTTTCAAAAATCCTTCGGATACTAGCGAACAGTTCATTAAGCGCGTAATTGGTTTGCCAGGAGACAAAGTGGCCATTATCCAGGGGGTGGTCTACGTGAATGACCAGCCGATAATGGAAGATTATACTTTGGCACCGGCTCGTATTGGCTTTTCTCCTCAAATTGTACCTGAAGGTACTTATTTTGTCCTCGGTGATAATCGTAACAATAGTGAAGATAGCCGGTTTTCTCGGGTGGGTTTTTTACCCCGTGAGCTTATTGTGGGTCGTGCAGTGTGGCGTTATTGGCCTTTAAATAAGGTCAATTTAGTCTTAC
>JAAZLB010000280.1 GCA_012799535.1 Bacillota bacterium
AGGAGGAGTGTAATGACCTTAAGAGGGAGGAAAAAGGGGGAGGCTGTCCCCCAAGGCGTTGTGGCTCGCCTACCCGTTTATTTTCGTTATTTAACCGATTTAGAGAGGGATGGAATTGAGAGGGTCTCATCTGCACAATTAGGTGAGGCTTTGGACTTTACTGCTGCTCAAATTCGCTCCGATCTGAGCTGTTTTGGTTCATTTGGGCAGCAAGGCTATGGTTACAACGTGAAGGAATTATTGCAACAAGTACAATATATCCTTGGTCTTGACCAGACTTATACCATGATTTTAGTGGGAGCGGGTAATCTGGGGAAGGCTATTGCTAGTTATGATTCTTTTCGGAGCAAAGGTTTTGAGATCAAGGCAATATTTGACATAGATCCTCTTTTGATCGGCAATTACTTGGGAGGTTGTGTGATCCGACCTTATGAAGAATTAGGATCCTATTTGCAGGAAAATTCTGTGGATATAGGGATCATTGCTACCCCCAAGGATAGTAGTCAAGAGGTCTGTGATGTGCTGATTGCATCAGGTGTGAATAGTATTTGGAATTTTTCACCAGTCCAGCTAGTTGTGACTGATCAAGTGATTGTGGAGCATATGCATTTGACAGATAGTCTGTTACGTTTGGCTTTTCGGATCAACGAGCAATTTGGCACCAGGTCAGGTGTTTAGTGATAGCATTAGATCATAAGTGTGGTACGCAGGAATGTTGAAGAATGGTGCATAATATCTTTAGGTAATGAAATTCAAAAGAGGTGTTACTTTTGCTTAAAGATAAGCGAATCGCCATTTTCAACATTGCCAATAAAAGAAGTATTGCTTGGGCCATTGCCCAATCCATGGATGCTCAAGGAGCCCGCTTGATATTAGGTTATCAAAATGAGAGAACGAAGGCCAGTGTGGAAGACCTGTCCAAGGAGTTAACCAATAAACCTTTAGCCATTATACCCTGTGATGTAGCTTATCAAGAGCAAATTGAACAGGTTCAGGAAGCGATCAAAGCAGAGGCAGGCACCATCCATGGCCTAGTCCACTGCCTTGCTTTTGCACCTAAAGAGGCATTGCAAAATCCCTATTTATTCACGGAGCGGGAGGACTTTATAACCGCTTTAGAGATTAGCACTTATTCGTTAGTAGCTTTGGCACGAGGACTTACCCCGGTGTTTAGCAATCAAGGGAGTATTACCACCTTAACCTATTATGGTTCGGAAAAAGTAATGCCCAATTACAATGTGATGGGTGTGGCTAAAGCAGCCCTAGAGGCGAGTGTGCGTTATTTAGCCTATGATCTAGGTCCAGCTGGAGTGCGAGTGAATGCCATTTCTGCGGGACCGATTAATACAGTGGCAGCTAGAGGTGTGGCAGGATTTTTAGATATCTTGGAAGTACATGAGCAAAAAGCCCCCCTCAAACGCACAGTAGAAAGCCGGGAGGTGGGGGACACTGCGGCATTTTTAGCTAGTGATTTGGCTAGTGGCATTACTGGTGAAGTGATTTATGTGGATACAGGTTACAATATTATGGGTTTCTAAGAACATAAGGAAAAGCACCTAACCGACGTTAGGTGCTTTTCTCATGGGCTTTGTTGGTGACTTACTTAATGCGAGCCTTATCTAAAGCGTCACGAACCGCGTGGTTAGATTGGTGGGTGAGACCAGTTGCGCCGGAAATCACGTCAACAAAACCTGGTTCGCTCTTCATAGCGGCTTCTTTATAGCTTTCGCGAGCTAATTCTAGAGGCCAGCCGTACACTTCAGCAGAAGGATCTTGGATGGTATGGTCAGGCAGAACTCTTTGTACAGTGTAGTCTACGATTTTGTCATCTTTCAAAGTAACCCA